>JAJZYL010000029.1 GCA_021798095.1 archaeon
ATTAAGCGTTGGCCTGTGATCGTCTACCCTTATATTACGGTATCTTTTCTTTAACTCTCGGATCTTAACCAACGCCGTCCTTAACCCCTCCTCGGTTCTATAGACGTGCACATTTGATTCCATAGTGTCCTTGAGTTCATTCTTGATCTGATATACATCCTCGCCACCGCCCTCTTTCCCTAGTATACCATCAAATATTCTATTTTCTTCCGAGTCCACCCTTTCCTTTGGAAAGGCTGTATCTTCATCCCTGCGCTGTTCCAGATACTTGTAAATCCCGTCACCGACTATGGCCCCGTACACAAGGCACTCGATAGTGGAATTAGATCCCAGCCTGTTTGACCCATGAACGCTAACACAGGCAGATTCTCCAGCAGCCCAGAGACCATCCACTGAACCATGGCCATCGTTTAAAACCTTCCCATCTATGTCAGTGCGTACTCCCCCCATGGTATAATGCGCAGTGGGCCTGACCGGAAGAGGTGCCTCAGCAAGGTCTATACCAAGGTTCTTGAGCCCCAATTCCCTGATCATAGGAAGCTTTTTCTCAATTTTTTCTTTTCCCAAGTGCCGAAGGTCTATCCAAAGATGGGCTAACCCGGAAACCTTATCGGTGGCAGCCCTACCCTGCGTTATTTCCATCATCTCGGCCCTGGAAACTATATCCCTTGGTGCCAGCTCCATCTTGGATGGCGCGTATCTTTTCATGAATCGTTCGCCTTCAGCGTTTATCAGGTATCCGCCCTCCCCCCTTGCCGCCTCCGTTATCAATAGCCCTTTTGGGACTAGCCCAGTTGGATGGAACTGGACGAACTCCATGTCCTCCAATGGTAATCCTGCCATGTACGCTATACCGTAGCCATCGCCGGTGGTGCTGCTAGCTGTAGCTGTTATCCTCCAGAGCTGGCCATTCCCGCCTGTAGCTATGATTCCAGCTTTACCCTTGAAGAACACCATCTTTCCAGTCTTCAATTCGATAGCTGTGAAACCTTTGAACTTGTCCCCCTCAATCACCATTGAAGTTACGAAGTATTCATCAAACCTCTCCCAATTATCGTAACGCAACAGCGTATCATATAGGGCTCTCATCATAAAGAACCCCGATTTGTCCTGAGCATATGTTGCCCTTGGAAAGCTCAATCCGCCGAACCATCTCTGTTCTATCTTACCATCTTCCCTTCTGTTCCACGGTAATCCTATTCTTTCTAAAAGCCTTATTTCATCTGTAGCTAGGTTAACGAAACGCCACACTGCATCCTGGTCAGCTAGGAAATCGCTCCCCTTTATCGTGTCCCAGGCGTAAAGTTCCATGCTATCCCCTTCTTCAGGGTACAGTACGGCCGAAGTGCCTCCTTCGGCCGATACCGAGTGGCTTCTCATAAGATAAAGCTTGGAGATAATCGCAACCCTTATGCCGAGTTTCCCCTCATCACTTTTCATGATCTGCAGGGCCGCCCTCAAACCGGCAAGGCCGCTTCCTACGATCACCACGTCAAAATCCATTACCTCGGTCATTGATGATAGTGTTTTTCTCTCTGTATATATACGTTTACCAGTGAGCTTGGATAATGTGGGTTTACCAAACAGGCCACAGTGCGTACATTGAAGCTTCACGTTAGGAGTTCATAAAACTGCAGCAAGTTTTATAAACCAAAAGCCAAAGATTGAAGTAAAATGGAGACCGCTGATTACGATATCGTAATAGTCGGAAGTGGTCTGGCCGGAATGCGTGCGGCTCTGCAGGCCGCAAATTTCTCTAACAGGAAATTGAGGATTGCCATGATCTCCAAATTACATGCTATGAGAAGCCACTCAGTCTCCGCAGAGGGCGGTATTTCGGGGGTGCTTAGCCCCGGTGAGGGAGGTGATTCGATAGAACTGCACGCTATGGATACGATAAAAGGCAGCGATTATCTTGCAGATCAGGATGCAGTGGAGTTCCTGGTAAATGAGGCACCTAAGGAAATAAGGTTATTGGATAATATGGGGGTTCCGTGGAACCGAAGAGAGGATGGTGGTATAGTTTTACGTGCTTTCGGCGGCATGAGCATTCCTCGCACAGTCTTCGCTGGTGATAAAACGGGATTCTTTATGTTAAGTACGTTGTACGATGCCCTTCTGGAGTATCAGGATGTGGAAATATTTCATGAATATCTGGTGATTTCGTTGAACATTACGCGTGGGACATTCGGAGGCATTTTAGCTATGAATATCTCCACCGGCGAAATGAAACTTTTCAGGGGGAAGGCAGGTATAATAGCGACGGGTGGTTATGCAAGAATATACGGCTTTACAACGACCGCCTTTTCGAGCACGGGGGACGGAATAGCAATGGCCTATAGGGCTGGTGTGTCCTTAAAGGACATGGAATTCGTGCAGTTCCATCCAACGGCGCTGGTCCCCAGCGGGATCCTGATAACGGAGGCGGCAAGGGGGGAGGGCGGATACCTTCTAAATTCCGAAGGAAAGAGGTTCATGGAGAACTATGCCAAGAGCAAGATGGAGCTGGCACCAAGGGATATAGTTTCCAGGGCTATAGTAACGGAGCTTGACCAGGGTCGTGGAGTTGTACAGGAAACTACTGGTATTGAACACGTTTTTCTTGATCTTCGCCATCTCGGTGAATCAGTAATAGACGAAAGGTTGCCTATGATCAAGGAGATAACCATAAAGATGAACGGCATAGATCCTTCGAAGGAAATGATACCGGTTAGGCCAGCAGCTCACTTTACGATGGGAGGAATTCACATGGATATACATGGAAGGGCTCTTATGAATGACTATGACCCAGTGATGGGCCTATGGGTAGCTGGTGAAGCTGGATGCGTCAGCGTGCACGGTGCCAACAGATTGGGAAGCAATTCACTGAGCCAGTGTGTAATATGGGGCAGGGTTGTCGGAGAAGCCGCGGCAGAACATGCGCTTGGAAACGGTTATGGCGTTACAAATGAAGAAATCGAGAGGTGGGGGGCTTTAGAAGCCTCCAGGGTAAATAATTTAATGGATGGGACCGGCACAGAAAACCCTTATCTGATTAGAAAAGAGATGCAACAGACCCTCGATAAATACGTTTACGTTTATAGGGAAACCGACGGATTCAAGAATGCTAAAAAGGCAATCAACGACCTCAAAAGGAGATACGCTAACGTTTATGTTCAGGATAAATCAAGGGAATACAATACAAATCTTAGAGATACACTGGAGTTAGGGAATATGCTGGAGTTAGCTGATATAGTTATCGAGTGCGCTCTTGCAAGAAAGGAAAGCCGGGGGGCACACGCTATGAAGGAATATCCTAAGAGGGACGACGTTAACTGGCTTAAGCATACGATTGTACGAATGGGAAGTGATGGGCCGGTGTTATCGTATGTTCCTGTCACTATTACTAAATGGCAACCCATGGAGAGGAAGTATTAGAATGAGCAAGAAGAGCCGTGATTACAGAGGGAAACAATCCAACATATTCAGGCTAAAGTCCTACTTACCATGGGCAATAGTGCATTTGATATCCTATAGGATACTGATGCCGGTTTCTATAGCCTATGGCTTACTTACAATTTTTTCGCTGCTCTTCTCTTCGCTTGGTATATACGTCAAGGTGGCAACGATAATCATATGGATTCTATTTACCCCTCAGGTCTTCGCTGTAGCCAAGGGGGTGGCGCTTGCCATGTCCGATGGATTGGCCTTCGGGCATCTTAATGAGTCATATAAATATCTGATGAAAATCAGGTATCATCGAAACGTGCTAATATATATGGCCCTGCCATATATTGTATTGACGCTCTGGTTAGCCGGGTTTATAGCTATGCTTGTGTGGTGGCCAGTATGAGGGAGTCCAGCATAGCCATCCTGACTTACGTGACGATGATAGGGGTACCGATGTTGCTTTGGGTGTTGGCAGTCACCGAACCATTTATGGCCCTTCACTTTATAAGGACTGGGCTTTTGGGGTTGACAGGCATTGGCGCTATCGTATTCGGGGCAGTCGGAATAAATGAGGTGTTCATACATGGAAAAAAAGAACCAAGAAAATAGGAACGTAACCATAAGGGTAAGACGGTTTGACGCGAAGGAGCAGCTGCTAAAAAGCAGCGCATTTCAAGTCAGCGCTAATAGATTTTCTACAGTCTTGGGAGAACTCATAGGAATAAAGGAGGCCCAGGACCCCTCCTTGTCGATTCGGTACAGCTGTAGAATGGGAATATGCGGTTCCTGTGGAATGGTCATAAATGGGAAGCCAAGGCTCGCGTGTGAGACTAACGTATTCTCCCTTGATACTGATGAAGTGATAGTGGAGCCCATGCGAGGCCATCCAGTCCTCAAGGACTTGGTTTGCGACTTTGGTGAATTCTTCGATAACCACAGAAAGGTGATGCCTTGGCTTATGAGAAACAACATGAAGGAGAAGTTCAGGAACGATGTGGAGCACACTCAAACTAGGAGACAGCTCGACAGGTTCCTTCCATTTTCATATTGTATCAAGTGCGGCCTATGCGTGGATGCCTGCCCTGTTGTCAACACAAACAGCGCATTCGTTGGCCCTCAGGCCCTGGCAGCGGTCCGGCGTTATAACGAAGATTCTAGGGATCAGGGTATCAAACAGAGGTTGGTTGCAATAGATGTAAAGGACGGTATATGGGGATGCGAGTATGCAGGCGCATGCTCAGCGGTTTGTCCCAAGGGGGTTGATCCCGCGCTTGCGATTCAGTTACTCAAGATGGATATTATGAAAAGGAAGTTCATAGGCTCGAATAAATCTAAGGAATAGGGGAGCAATACCCGATTTTTGACCACGGCGTCCACCTCATTATTCCCACTCGGCCCTGTCCTGCAGTAATAAATATTTATAGTTAAAGGTTCGAGTAGGAGCGTATGCAAGCTAGCAAGAAGTATCGAGAGTCAATTAACGACAGGTTTCTTAACTTTCTAGGAGATGTTATACTGCAACCATATTCAATTTTCAGACATGTCTGGAAACAGGCAATTTTGCTAATGGGCATGATCACCTTTGGCGCATCCATTTTTATATACTATCAGGCTCTAGATCCCCTATCAGCCATCGTAGCCTCGGTTTCAACCATATCGACCATAGGGTTTTATGCTCCTCCGCTAGGTTCTATGCCTTCTCTAGAAAAGGTACTTCTCATATTGATCATGATAGTCAGCGTGGGGTCAGCTGCATCTATGGTACAGGGGGTTGTGACCAGCGTTGTAAAGAAGGAACTATGGACGGAGGACCTGGATGAAATGAGGATTAAGAGGATGGATAAGCACATAATCGTGCTCGGATATTCCCAGATAGGCAGGTATATAGCCCAGAGGCTTATTGAAATGGGTTACAAATTTTGCGTGATAACAAGGGTCAAAGAAAACATAAAGGAACTGCAAGAACTGGGCATCCCATTTATACTTTCTGACCTAAAATCACCTGTGGACGCGCTCAACAATGCAAAAATCAACACCGCTTCCGCAATTATTATGGCTCTGGAAAACGATGACACCAATATGCTCTTTGCGCTTACGGCAAAATTTATGAACGAAAGCATTAGGACCATAGCCATCAACAATGATCGCCTTCTTATAGAAGGTATGAAGAAGGCCGGGATAGATGTGGTTCTGCCAATTTATTCTATGGTGGGCAGCGTTGCAGCATATTCGGTGATCTCCGATAACATATTGGGGGTTATCCATGGAGGAGATAACGCCCTGGCAGGTAGGCATATAGTACAGGTGGAAGTAAGGGATAATTCCAAGCTTGATGGTGCGTCTCTCAAGGAGGTTCAGGTTGACGTCCTGTCAATAATACGTGACAATAAAATGATAAGGTTCCTTACACCTGATTTTAAGGTTATTCGTGGTGATAAACTGATGTGCCTGACAGATCATGAAAGTCTAAAATACTTGAACCAAATGAATAGTACAGATAATGATCAATAAGATATAACGACAATATCCACGGCCCATATTCTATGCTATTCAAAATCCTTTAGGGGGTTGTTCGATCATATTTTTTCCTAGCAAAAACGGCTAGCGGCTGATCTCTGTAATCATTTCTTGGAATATGCCGCCCTTCTTTAATGTCAGGAGTTCAGTTTCAGAATCTATCCTCGCCTTCACCTTGAAATTCTGTTTTTGACCTTCGTCTGTTGCACTGACTGATAGCTCCTTCCCTACTGTTAAATCAGCTATCCCATCGATGTCGAATGTTTCCCTGCCGGACAGCCCCAATTCCTTCCATCCGCGGTCGGTTTCCAGTGGTAGCACCCCCATATCTATAAGGTTGTTACGGTGTATTCTTTCATAGCTTTCTGCAATAACGGCCCTTACACCGAGTAACCTGGTCACCTTGGCTGCCCAATCCCTTGAACTACCTGAGCCGTACTCCTTTCCAGCAAGTATTATCAATGGGATCCCCCTTTCCTGATATTTTAGTGCCGATCGGTATACCGATGCAATTTCTCCAGTTGGCAGGTAGACCGTGTTGCCTCCTTCTACCCCTTCATCTACCAAAAAGTTCCTAAGCCTTGTGTTGCTGAAACCGCCCCTGATCATCACTTCATGGTTTCCACGCCTTGAGCCATAACTATTGAAATCCTTCTGTTCCACGCCTAGCGACTGTAAATACTTACCCGCTTCACTGGAAGGCGAAATACCTCCTGCAGGTGATATATGATCTGTAGTTATCTTATCGCCTAGCACGAGAAGTGCCCTGGCGCCCTTGATATCTGCTACTTCATCTTTCATTTCCATAAATGGAGGCCTTTTAATGTACGTTGAAGAGGGGTTCCAGCTATAGAGGAGTCCATGTCCCGTATCCAGCCGCTCCCATTCTTCCTTACCCTTGAATATATCAGAATATCTTTCCTTGAACATGTCTTGGTTTATGATTTTTGCGCTTTCCTCGATGGCCTTTTCGCTGGGCCACAGGTCTTTCAGATATATTTTCTTGCCGTTGGGATCGGTTCCTATGGGATCATTTTTAATGTCCATATCGATATATCCTGCAAGAGCATAGGCTACTACCAATGGAGGGGACATTAGATAACTAGCTTTGACCATCGGGTTAATCCTACCTTCAAAGTTTCTATTGCCACTAAGCACGGCGACTGACCACAATCCTCTTGAGGAGACCTCACCAGCAACCCGATCTGGGAGCGGCCCGCTGTTACCTATACAGGTAGTACAGCCGAACCCCACTATTTGAAATCCAAGTGCTTCAAGGTAAGGAAGCAGGTTCAGCTTCCTTAGATACTCCTCTACTACAGGTGAACCGGGGGCCAGGCTTGTTTTGACCCAGGGCTTGGTTTTGAGCCCCATTTGTACCGCTGCCTTTGCAAGGAGGCCAGCTCCTATAATGACGGACGGATTTGACGTATTAGTACAACTGGTGATAGCGGCAATCGCTATGACACCATCCCTGAGTTCCCCATCAGTTTTTTTGATATAGCTCTGGACGCTGGCCCTTACATCACCTAGACTTACTCTTGAATCAGGGTTCCTTGGGCCAGCAATGCTTGGTTCTATTTGTCCAAGATCTATATCTAGCAGATCGTCGTATCTGATCTCATCAGCTTCATCATTTGAATAGAATAGACTATTTTCCTTTAGGTAGCCTTCAATGTAGCTATGATATCTGTTTGTCATTTTCAAGTAAGTTAGCGTTTTTTCATCAGGAGGGAAGAAGCCTATTGTTGCCCCATACTCGGGCGTCATATTGGATACGGTGGCCCTATCTTCAACGCGCAGGCTCTTTAAACCAGGCCCAAAGAATTCTACAAATTTACCAACTACGCCCTTTTTCCTCAGCAATTCTGTGATCCTTAAAACAAGGTCGGTGGCCGTAGCGCCGCTCGAAAGGCTACCGGACAGCCTTACGCCAACCACCTGCGGTAACGGAAGATAGTAGGGTTTACCCAGCATTAGCGCTTCTGCTTCGATGCCTCCGATCCCCCAGCCTAGAATACCTAAGCCTCCTATCATCGTTGTGTGTGAATCAGTGCCCAGTACAGAATCAGGAAACAGCGACTCGCCATCCTTTATGACCAGCGAAGCCAGAAACTCTAGGTTAACTTGATGGACTATACCTCTTCCAGGCGGAACTATCCGCAGGTTTTTAAAGGACTTCTGAGCCCATTTGAGAAGTTCATATCGTTCGATGTTCCTCTCCATCTCCAATTCAGTGTTCAGCTGATAAGCATATGTAGTTCCAAAAAAATCAACCTGTACCGAATGATCAATCACTAAATCAGTCTGAATCTTTGGGTTCAAATCAGCAGGATCTTTGGCCTTCTCCCTCAGCGCTGCAAGATCAACTATAGCCGGAACGCCAGTAAAGTCCTGCATAACCAGCCTGGAAGGGACAAATGGTAGTTCTACCCCGGGCTTGAACACGGAGTGGACATCAACCTTCCCACTTTGCCTCAGCACATTCTCCATGAGCATTCTCATTGAGTATGGCATAGAATCAAGGTTAGGGATAGACCTTTTAAGATCATAATAGCTACCGAACGAGGATTTAGTCATGTCTGTCATAATAGGTGAATCGTATCAGGTGTTTATAAAAATTATGCGTATATATTATGTTTAGCGCTAACATGGGCAAATGGAGCTGGTACTAAACATATATGGGCCACAGACGGCCTATCGCATTCCTCCGTTTGATGGCTGATGACTATGAAGAACGTTCATTGATGCAATTGACCCTTCGCGAGCCGTTATCGTTCGGATATGATCTTTATGCCATCTGCACCAAACCTGTCTATGAGCTCCTTGACCACTTGAGAAGTCACCGCCTTGGCAACTTTCATTGAGTTTGCCCTTGCTGATATAGTGACATGTATTTTGATGTCCTTACCGAAGCTTTTTGCCCTTGACTTGATATACGTGTCGCTGTGTGCAGTAGCTACCTCCTTGAGTACTTTTGCCAAGGATGACTCATCATTAGTGTCTATGATGATTTCCTTTTGGGCATAAGCTATCTCTCTAAATTCTTTCCTGATAATGGGAAGCAGTTGTTCTGTGAATATGGCTTTTAATTCAGCGGGAACCCCGGGAAGGGAAGCTATTAGTGTCTTTTTATATCTTAAAATTACCCCCGGTGCCACTCCAACGGAATTTTTTAGCGGCGTTGAACCTTCTGGTAACCGGGCCATCTTTTCCCTTGAATCTGTAATTTTAGCTGTTGCGATGCTTCCTGCCTTAGCTAACGACTGGAACTTCCTTTTAACCCATAACAATGCGGTCCTGTTTAACATTACCTTCTTATGCATAGCGTTCGCCACAGCTTCAAGTGTCAGGTCATCTGCAGTTGGCCCAAGTCCTCCTGACGTAATGATCATATCAACGCGTTCAGATAGTGCACGCTCGATCTCTTTAGAGATGGCTTCAACTTCATCCCTGACGATTGCCACCCTTACTACTTCAGCACCCATAGATGTTATCATATTACATAACCAGTTCGTATTCGTGTCCAAAACGTCCCCATTTAGGATCTCGTTTCCAGATGTAATCAATATAAACTTGGTCATAGCGCCTTATTAGTTAAAACGGTTTAAATTCTTTTGAATGAATATCTAGATTCCAATTCGTTCTAAAAGCCGAAAGAAGCTTTTAAAGAATGTTAGAAGTTTGAGGGAAGCACTAAATCTCAATCAGCTGCTTCAACGATGAAATATATGGCCTTCCCTCAACACCGCCCTTAAATAGCTGGTGTGACAATAACATGGTATGCTTTCGACGTTAGAGTTCAGGCTCTGCCCGGACGATGAACAGAAGATAATCCTGAAGAACCAGCTGGGGATATGCACAGGGCTCGATAACAGAACCCACCATGAAAGGCTTGAGCATTACTGGGAAACGGGCAGGGGCCTGACTTACGCCGAACAGCAGAACGCGCTGTTAGATACCAAGAAGGCATACCAAGGACTGACAACCATTTATTCTCAAGTGCTGCAGGACGTCTTGAGGAGGCTGGACACATCATTTAAAAACTTCTTTGGAGGTAGGACAAAGTATCCTCATACTAAAAAATACGTTTCAAGCATGAACTATCCTCAGGCGAGCCAGAAATGGATTTTCAGCAAGAGCATAGTTCTGCCCAAAATAGGTAGGATAAGGATGATCAAACATCGAGCAGTTAAGGGCAAGGTGAAAACAGCTACTGTCAGGAAATACAACAATGAGGGGTGGCATGCCATAATTGCCGTTGAAACGAAGGATATTGCAATGAAGGCGGCTCAGGAGATCAAGAACTCGGTTGGAATTGACAGCGGGTTGACAGACTTCATATATCTTTCAGACAACACGCGCGTTGATAATCCCGGCTTCGTAAAGCTACATAAACTCCTGCTTGCTAAAAGGTGGCAGGATTACGATAATGTGAAAGATGACTGGCTGTGGAAGCTGGCAAATGTGATGGTCAGCAGATACGACTTCATTGCATACGAGGATCTATTTATCAGCAATATGATGAAGGAACATAGCTTTGCAAGGGCAATTCAGGATGCGACGTGGTCAGGGTTCTGGGATAAGGTAGAATGGAAGGCAAAACTAGAAGGCACGTTTGCCCTTCCGGTTGATCCAAAATATTCAAGCCAAGAATGTCCTGTACATCACATTATGTGCAAAATAACGCTTTCAGAGAGGACATTTCTCTGCCATTTGTGTGACTATACAGCACAGAGGGATTTTCAAGCTGGAGTAATCATATTGCGACGCGCGTTAGTAAGAACAGATATGTCCGAATTTACACCTGCGGAGGTACCGACGGCGGGACATCAGATGGATATTACTCATGTTTTGTTGAAACCGGTTCTCACGCCGCCAAC
>JAJZYL010000030.1 GCA_021798095.1 archaeon
GCTTCCTCTTCCCTTAAAAGGGAGATATCCTCATCCCTAAGGTACACCTCCCCGTTTGCGATGATCGTTGCTTATCACCTCGATTATTGCATCGGGGGGGTGTCATATGTGTCTTGGTCTTACAGAACAGATATAGTTGACCATGCGCATACTATATATATCACCCTAAGGCTGAGCGGTTTATCCTCTAGTTTACCATCAATTGCTCAGCCCCCATCATAATTAAAGGAACGACCCAAAGCTCATATTTTTAATGATTTGGTGACCGTTCCTTAGACAAACTTAAATAGCCAACAGGCCTATAAAACTTCGATGTTTGATATAAATTCGTTGAACATAAGCTCATTGGTGGCTATAGTGCTGGCATTAGTCGATGGTTTGATCTTTGGAGTGGCTATCAAAAGAGCCATAGTATCAGTAATATTGGCGGTAATAGGATTCGCACTGGCGGCCTACATTGGGATTAATATACCCGGCGTATCATCGTCCACATTACTTGACAAGGTGCCGGTGATTTTGGCATATGTCACATCTGTGGCTCCGCAGTTCTTAATAGGCGTCCCAATATTCTTTATAATTGGCCTAGCCATTGGCATCTGGAAGGGCTAAAACTATACGCTTATCTAAGTTTCTCCCCAATTTATATAAATATTATTTGTAGGCGCCCTAGAAAACGAACTGGCATTCGAGGGACCTATGCTATTCTAGATTACCCTCTTGGATTTTAAGAGCTCGCTCAGGTCTGTCATGATTGTGCCATCGCTGGTGGAGATGGCCTGAAGTGCTGGAGGCCTTTCAGCGTATGCCGTTAGCCTCTGGCTGATCCTGTCTTCATAAGAGGGAACTAGCTCATTCTGATAGAATAAACCTACGGGAATTTTATCTCCCCACTCAAGGGCCTTCTGAATGGCCTTTGAATACTTTTCATTCCATTCCTCAGGTTTCCGCACTACACCGTCCCATTCCGGTTCCTCAAGCTTGTACAAACGTGGCCCATAGAACTCTTTGGTATTTATATCGTTATAGGTGGGGCAGGCCTGCAGTATATCGAGCAGTGCGCTTCCCCTATGTTTCATGGCCCTTACGATCAAATCCTTTAGGAATTTTATATCATAGGCATACGCCCTAGCTACAAAGGTGTAACCAGCGGTAAGCGCCAGAGCTATCGGGTTCAGATTTGTGTCTATATTTGGCTCCGAAAGTGACTTCGTCTTTATGCCCCTAGGTAACGTAGGGGCGGCTTGCCCCTTGGTGAGCCCATATACGCCATTATCGAACAGGAGCACAGACAGGTCTACATTCCTCCTCCCTGCACTGACGAAATGGCCCACTCCTATGCCAAGCATATCGCCATCCCCTCCTGCCACTATGACCTCGAGGCGAGGATTAGCCAATTTCGCACCTATAGCCATAGGGATAGACCTCCCGTGCAGGTTGTGTATGCCGGTTGAATTTACATAGTGAATTATCTTACCCGAACATCCTATACCTGAAAAAATAGCATAATCTGAGGCAGGCTTTTTATATTCTGCCATAGCCATCTGTAAAGCTGACAGAATACCGAAGTCTCCACATCCGGGACACCAATCCACCCATACGTCGGTTTTAAAGCTGCTAAACGCCATTTGTCAACACCACCTTTTTGGTTCCATGAACAATTATATCCTTTACTGCGGAATAAACCTCATTATCAGAGGGAGGCCTCCCATTGTACTTAAGGATTAGGTTATCAGCAGTTATACCCAGCTCGGCTCTGAGAAGATATGCACACTGCCCACGATAATTTGACTCTATATCTATCAGTTTCTTCCCAGTCAGATACCTGCTGATCCCCTTTGGGAATGGGCTGAACATCCTCAGATGCAGAAAGCCTACATCTATGCCTTCTTCCTTCAGCGTATGCATTGCCTTTAGTATAGCGCCTTTATTTGAACCCCAACTGACGATTATGTGAGACGCCCTTTCATCGCCGAAATAGGAAAACCTTTCAGATTCTGGTATCTCCTTATCTGCGGTTACGAGCTTTTTCATCCTCTTCTCATACATGCTATCCCTTTCGTATGGGTCCTCAGTTATATGGCCCAATTCATCATGCTCATCACCCGTTGCCCAATAAATATTCCCAGAACCTATCGTGGCACGAGGGCTTACGCCGTTTTCGGTCAGGCGGAACCTCTTGTAGTTATCTTCCCGGTTGTTCAGTATAGTTCCCCTCTCGATCTTCACCTTGCTCGTGTTGAGCTCGGATTCGTCAATGACAGCGTACGCGTTAGCAAGCGCCTTGTCAACCAGATGGATGACTGGCATCTGATACCTTTCAGCATAGTTTAAACTTCTGATCGCATCATAAAATGCCTCTATATGGTCACCGGAGGATAACACGATCTTTGGAAAATCTCCATGCCCGGCCGACAGTGCAAATAAGAGGTCGGCCTGGGAGTTTCTGGTCGGCAAGCCAGTGGATGGTCCTCCCCTCATATAGTATGTTATAACCACGGGTATCTCGATCATCCCAGCGAAGCCCAAGCCTTCCACCATGAGTGAAAAGCCCGGGCCGGACGTAGCCGTTGAGGATCTGGCACCTGTGAGCGCGGCTCCGTTCGCCATGGCTATTGCCGCTATTTCATCTTCAGTCTGAACTATGGCTGGGCCATCTATGGTTGAATCGGTCAATCTGACGTTCTTGTTCATATCCAGATATACGCTTTCATCTGATGCCGGAGTTATTGGATAATAGCTCTGGAATCTCAACCCGCCGGCCAGCTTCCCAAGGGCTACGACGGTGTTTCCATCCAGCAGGACACGATGGCCGCTGTATGGTACGTCGGTCAGTGTCACCCGATACTTTGGCAGGTCAGAGGTAAGCTCATAAGCCAGATCAATTACATCGATGTTCTCCTGAAGCGCGCTTCCTTTACCCCCGAACATATCGCCCGCCGCATTCTGTATATGAGCCTTTGAAAGCCCCAAGATGGAGGTAGACAACGCTACGGCCAGGGTGTTGACGTACCTGTTGAACCTGCCAAGCTGCGCCTCACCCAGCTTCTTAGCAAGCACCGCGACCTCTCCCTCCATATTAAAGCCATAAACCAGCGCACCATTCTCTTTGGCGACGTCTATCGCATCCTGGGTGGTTCCTTTCATTCCCCTTTTGTGGAAGAACTCACTCAACCTTTCCCTCAGGGCATTTTCAAGGCTGATTATATGCTCTATATCCTCTGCATCATTGTGTGTATTATATATTACAACTCCACCCTTCTTTACCTGCATGAAGTGCTGGAATATTGTTTCAGAATCATAGGCCGTTAATATGTCCTCAGCGTCCATACACGATGATGTCTTGTCCCTGCTTACTCTGGTTTCAAAATAACTGTGCTTCCCCTTGATGTTTGAATGATATTCCCTTTTGCCATAGACATAATAGCCGGCTTTAGCTACGGCTCTTGCAAAGAGGTTTGCGGCGGTATCTATGCCGCTTCCCTGCGGGCCGCCGGTAACCCACATAAGGTCCGTGCTCGACATATGGAAGCAACTTTTAATATTCTATATAAACGCTTCGTAAGAAGGGTGAAAGCCAAAATGGTAATTCTGTCCTGTGAATTTAATATTTGGGCCTCAAAAAGCTAACATATATAGTATTATCTAGCGTATAATTATAATAATTAACTAAAAATTATAATAATCATTTCACCATAGTTCTCAAGAGCATGAGGTGATATTGAATAAAGCTTGATCTAAGCGCTGCGACTTGAAAGAATATCTCTCCTCTTTACCTACCAGCCAGCTGCTAAGGGTGAAGTAAGGGCAATGGTAAGATCGAAATAATAAAGAAGGCTTGCATCGCTACGGAAACAAATCTGAAATGCTGCTTGGTGGACCTAATCTTTTTGTTATCGAAACCCTTTCTTAATTCAGACAATTGCGAGATTACATAGACGGTTATGGAGAGCAACAAAAGGGGAGCAATATAGTTAAGGCTATAATATGGCGAAAAGATTACGGTGATAGCACCGATGACTATCGGGAAAGCCATCATAACCCTGAGGGCCCTATCTTCGCCCAATATAATGGGTAGCGTCTTAACCCTCGCCTCCCTATCCCCTTTGACGTCCGCCATATCACCCATTGAAACTAGAAGGGTGATGAAGAGGGACCAGCTAATCGCCATTATAATTACTATTGGTGTAAACTGCCCGAGGACGGCCCCGCCGGCCAAAGCATCCAATCCACTACCCAGGGCGCTTACGACTAATTTGTGCGGAAACCTTCTCTTAGCCCTTACTGTGGGCATTGAGTAAGCGATCCCAAGTACGAACGCTAGCGAAAAAAAGATCATGGTCAATCCGTTTATCATAGACGCCAATATCAAACTGATAAGGCCGGCCAGTGCGAACAGAAGAATGGCATCAATAGGCTTTGCGGCTCCTGAAACCAGCGGCCTGTTTGGCGAATTTACTAGATCTTCTTTGATATCGAACAGTTCATTAAGCGTATAGGCGCTCAGCGTAATAAGATACCCTCCGACTCCAGCCAAGATCAGCTTAAGGAGGGGCGGGTTGAAGCCGCTGGCCGCAATCACTACGCTAACTATGGCACCAGCCCAGAGCAACACCCTGGATTCCGCCCTGGCTATGCTCAGGACTCCCTTAATATGCTTCAGCATATATCTTATTCACATCCTCAATTTTATATTCACGCGCGCTTTCCCACATTTCCTCATAAAATGACTTCATTTTCTCGGCTAGGGTGGCGCTCCTGAACCTGTATCCAATGAAGAACTGATTCAATTTGATCGGATTAATGATTTCTATCCCTAATTCCAATCCATCCACTATCACGAAGCTGTACGGTACGCCGGTGACCCGTATTTTAACGCCTGAGGAGCTGAAAAGGCTTCTGTAAAGTGACATGATATTTTTATCCATAGTGGCCAGCTTAAGCCTTTGATTAACAAGATCAATATCGTTTAATATCCTTACCTTCTTGCCAGCACGAGTGGCCTTGATTACAGGGGGTACGGCGTTGGGGTCGAGCGTTCGGTTCGCCAGTAATACCTCTGACCTAGCGTTTTCGATGAATTGGAATAGATCCTTTGAGAGGTCTTCCCACGCCAAATAGATGACAACCGGCTCTAGCGTACTGGTTCCGATAGTGCCCTCCAGTTCTTTGAGCATCATTGCGCTGAGCTCAAGGGCATGCTCCGAGGGGTTCTGATTCAGAATTCCGTTGACCTTTGAATATAGCTCGACCTTGTCAGCATGCTGCATAGCATTCCATGTATATATCTGATTTGAGTAGATGAACGCGCCTATGGAAGTAAGACCATATTTGCCACCCCTTTTCTCTATTAACTTGGACATCCTAAGGGTATCGATAGCTAGATAGTACTCCCTTCTTGTGCATTTACACGCCCCCAATAACTCTTTAGATGAAAGCGCCTTGTCGTGCAGAGCATCAAATATGGCAAAACAATGTTCTTTCGATAGCGCTGTATAGATATTCCTTATCGAATTCTGAGAGGGACCGGCATTGCCCTGTTGCTCGCCTTTCCCCTGCTCATGATTAAAGGAGACCATGCTATATACGATTAATTTCCTCCTTAAAATATTTTACTTAATATAGTAAAATGAGTTCAATATTTACCTTTTCTAGTAATTAATATTGGAGAACAGATACATATTATTTGGTTAGCTATGTGGAACTAGCGTTTACCAGGTCCCGTAGAAATCCCGGTTCATCTATTTCTACCTCGGCCCGCCAGCCCTTCCTGATCAGAGCGCCCTCTTCTGTCAGGTAACCAAGTCGCTTAAGCTTTTCCAGTATTTGCTTTATTCTCCAGATCGGTAACTTCTTGTTTAGAACCTTTTCAGATGTATCCCTTTGGATCACACCCCCCCTTATAGAAAGTTCGATGATGAGGATTGCGAGGGCGGCGGCCTCCTCTATTCTCAGCCAGCCTCCATAGTCCGGGTCGGTGAGTGGCTCCTTAGTCTGAAGGACGTACCTGGCCCTATCAATTTCTTCCGGAAATTCCTCATCAGGCACCGTAACAATCTTGAGACCTATCCTATCGGCCTCCATGGTGGCTATTTTTAATGCGTCCGTATATCCCTTACCGAGACGGCGTTTTAGTTCCCACCCCTTCATGCCAGGCTGCACTGAAGTGTCCAGCATCAGGAGCCTCAGCGCCCTTAGGCCCTTTTTACGAATTTCATCTTCTTCTTCTGTCAATAGCCATCTCACCCACAGCTACAATTAGCCTGCATTTTAAGCTTGACCCAATTTACAGACCGTGGACTTGGATGCAGCAATTGCCCTATCACGCTTGTTTCGCCTTATTTTGTACCTTGGGTAGCCTTATCGCGACGCTTACCAATGAACCACCCTCCAGGGCCTTAATTATGCTAATATCGTTTGCAAGAGGGTCCTTCTTTATGGCTATCTTCCCCGTGCTCGAAAGTTGGGCTATGCAGTAGGCCGTAAGCAGCGGGTTACTACTTGCACCAATGAGGGCACTATAGTCCATTGGGCCATCTTCGAGTTTCTCCCTGATTTTTTCATAGAGCTCCTCCGCCTCCCTCTCAATGTCCATCTCCTCAATCTTGATACCGGTGTTTTCTCTGTTTCGGAAGGCGACCGAGCCCATCCTCTGCGCCCGGCCCCAGGGTTCCGTGAGGCTAAAGTAGTCCAAGGCATCTCTGATCCTCGATCCTGATATCCTCCTTATACCCATGCATGGATATATGTCCCTGGCAAGCAGTCTGGCTATGTCCTTGATTTGCATTTTGTCTAGTTTTTCCCTTATGAGCTGAGGGTCTATCTTAATGCCGCGTAAGGCTTCTATAACCCACTCCTCCTGATATTTTACTACCTTTGAAACTGAATTGAGGGCCTCTGCTTCAAGGACGAGCCTGGTAGTCTTGTCCCCTTTGGTTCCCCTAAGCTCCCCAAGAAGCTGGCTTACGTCTATAGCGAAGGGATCACCACCCCTCCTTGCAAGCGTATCCGGAAGATCTATTATCCTCCTTACGTCTTCATTCCTTTCCTTCAACCTTGACCACCTTGGCCTGACTGCCTATCGCAGCCTTTTGCACCATTATGTAATTTATGCTTTGATCATAAAACGAAAAGAGGGCCGGTGTTATAACGACGTACTGGACGCCTACGTCATTCTTGAACATGTTGTAGATGGACTTGAAGAACCTCCCCCTTATCACAGGGTCCATATGCACGTCAAATTCATCGAGGGCTCTGAACGGCGATAGGATGTAGTTCTGAACCGCCAGCAGAAAGGCGGTAACCGAGGCGCTGAGCTCCCCGCCGCTCTCTGAGAAGCTGTCGAGCGCCACCATCCCACCTCCAGAAAAATTAGTTAGTATGTTCAGACCTGCGGCTTCAGGATCCTGGTCATTTATCAGCATGACCATTCCGGCCGCCCCTATCGTAGCCATTATTTCAGAGAACCTTTTGTTTACCTTATCCATTATTTCCTTAATTGTAATCCTCCAGGAATTAGCTCTTTCGACTATCTCCTTTTGGGTCATTTCCTTATTCCTCCTAACTTCGGCAAGCCTGTCCTTGTACTGATCGATCTTGTCTCTGAACTCCATGTACACCTTCTCGGCTTCCTGGTTCACTTCGCCCAGTACCTTAAGCTCCGCATTCACCAGTCTGATACCATCCTCCACTTCTGTCTGAGTACGAACGCTCTTAGGACGAGGGGAACCTTTCCTAGCTTCATCTTCCGAGGCCCCGAGCTCTTCGGCAGATGCCTTAATTAACGCGTCCAGCTGTTTGACCTCCCTTTCCAGCAACCTTATCCTGTACCTGAGCACTGTAACCTCGCCGTACGCCTCTACCAGCTTCTGCACAGAACCTTTTAAACCACCCAGCATGTTCTGCAGGTCGACAAGGTCCTTACGCTCACCGCCTTTACCATCATATACCTTTATCGCCATGTCCTGAGCAAGGCCGATATTACGATCAAGCCCGTCATTAATTGCGTTGAACACGGCCAATGCACTGGCCAAGGATTTCTCCAGAGACTCCTTTTCCTCCTGCGCAAGCCGGAGCTTCTCCTTCAGAGATTCAAGCGCTTTCTCGGCCTTCGCAACTGATGACCAAGCCAGCTCGCCGTTCAGCGACTCAAGTTCCTTTTTTAGCTCCTTCGCCCGCACTAGTTTGTCATACTCCTCCTTCCACCGGCCCATCGTTTCCACTGCCCTTTCTAGTAACGACTGGTACTGCTCTTCATCGCTTAATATCTTTGCCAGCCTTACCCTTGCATCATGTAGGTTTTCCCTTATTGATAATATACCAAGGGCTTCCTCCATCATCTTGAGCTTCTGATCAGGTTTAATCAGGATAAATTCATCAATGACGCCCTGGGGCATTATGATCAGATAGTTATCTGAGTTGATGCCTACCCTTTTGAGGAGTTCCACCACTTCAACCCTGGACATTTCGTGATAATCTATTTCGAACCAGTAGGAGCCATCCTTCCTGATATACCTTGACAGCATCACTTCATCCTTTTGAAATGGGAAGGGCCTTTTGCCATCCAGAGCACGGTTATCCAGCATCAGGGTTATTCTGGCCATCCCGGAACCTCTCCTTACAAGGTCGGAAAGCTTTTTTGACCTTTCGGTATAAAGCTGACCCATCACTAGTGATATTGCTACAAGAATTGTGCTCTTTCCAGCGCCATTGGGCCCGGCTATGACATTCAGCCCCTCCTCGAGGGGTATCCGGCCGTACTCGTAGCTCATGAAGTTTTCAAGTATCAGTTCCTTGATGATGGGCCGTGATGCCATTGAACTATCCAGCCCGGTTATACCCGTTTCCAGTAACGAACGATTTCATCATTGGAAAGGACAGGAAACAGCTTTTGCATGTTTAAAAGCGATCTTTCGTGCGCCTCCCTATCGGATGATGAAACTGCTTCCTTTGCTATTACCGGAATAAACCCCAGATTTTGGGCATGCCTAGCCGAGCTTTCCACACCGATTTCCGTGGCAATTCCTGTAAATACAAGGGAGGTAAGAGACGCGTTCCTTGCCATCATTTCGAAGTTTGTACCTACAAAAAGGCTCGTAGTGTTCTTGTTGATTACAATGTCATTAGAAAGCGGGTAGACCTCCCTGACTATATCCCCCGGCTCGAACTTACCCCTTCTCATGTAGATCTTTCTGGCGCTTGATTCAAACCTATCTGGTAAAGGCGTTATTTTAGTATAGAAGATAGGAATGCTCAGGGCCCTAGCCTCGGATATCAGCTGAACCACGCTCTTTAGCAGGTCCGCCTTGTTGAAAGAAAAGTTCACAAGCGCCTCCTGCATATCCCATACGATTAATCCTGAGGTTTTCCCTCTTATGAAGTCTATTGCTTCCTGCATCATGACCTTAATCTCCCGGAGGCAAATATAAAAGCTTAGCTGGAAGTTAACAGATAAAAAATGAAAGAAAGGAAAGTTAGGCGGTGTACTATCTATAGATCTATTTCTAGCGTTTCAGTGGGTTTAAGCGGATAGGTGGCTGCTAGCGCTTCCTTAGAAACTGGCCTTTCGCCGAAAGTTCCCCGCTGCATGAGCTTGGGCTTGACAATCCTGTCCCAGTGGTCCTTAGTTAGATAGTAAATCCTGCTGCCGCCGAGCTCGTGCTGCATCTCCGGCCAAGGCTTCTGGTCATGAACGAACCGAAACCCCATTCTGAAGCCGAACGGACTTTCAAATGTGGCCCACCATTCCTGCGAATTCAGGTAGTCAAACGCATCTTCAATCTTTGCAGCGTAAGCCGCTATCCCGAGGCCTGCCTTCCTCTTGAACGTCATCGTATGTAGGCTTATGGCTATCTGGGCGTTCCACATCCTCCAGTTGACTAGCGCCATAAGTTCGCCGCTTTCGTTGGTTGCTACTAGCATACGAGAATCCTTTATCCTGTTTTGCGTCCATGCAAGTACTTCAGCGTAGGTCCGTACACCCACCAAATGGTAGAAGTCCCTATCATATTTGTGATCGATTAGCACCTTGAGTGTTTCTAGTACAGCCGGTGCATCCTCCAACTTCGCCTGTCTGATTATGGCCTTTTCACCATTCCCAAGCTGGACATACTTAGCTGGGTACTCAATTGATAGCTTCTGGTCGGGAGGAGCGCCACGCAGAAAATCCTCGATGTCTTCTATGCTGAACTTCATATCGGTTATTGATATAGGTACATTAGGCTTTGCCATTACTTTAGTTGAAACTATTGGGGTTTATAAAATGCGCGGCGGCGAGGTTTCGGCACTTTCCCTTAAAGTTCCTTAACCATGTTTGAAGGTTAAAAACCGAGGTTAGATTGTGGCTATTTCCAGGCTTTGGCGAGCACCCTTGCTGCATTTTAATATGAATTGAAATTTATCCTGGCATGCGCGGTATAACGCTACATTATTGATGTAAACAAAAATAGGTTATTGGATACTAACTCATTTCCATTCCATTATGATTTTTTCCCGGTTGAAGGTTTTTTTGCTAACGAAATACAATATTACAACGGCAATTAATAGGCCAGCAGAAATCAGCAAAATATTGGTGCTGCTTGTAAGCGATATCAAATTGATTTCACCCATAACATACAGCACATAAAAAGGAATGAGTGAGGTTGCCCCTATCTGGTAGGCACTCTGAACGCTATTTACCTTTGAAGATACAAGTACGCTGAAACTGATGCCATATATGATCGCAAGCGGAGTACCTATAAACATTGCAATTCCAAAGCT
>JAJZYL010000031.1 GCA_021798095.1 archaeon
GATGATGGCTGGTACAGCAGGCTCGTAGTATCCCTTAAATTGGAGGCCGTGCTACCCCTGTGTTGCACCGATGGGGGGTGACACAGGTCCCTTGGTTTTACAATAGTCAACGACTGCTCTCTAACGAAAAGTATATGAACCTTTAGAAGGTAGATAATATGTGTCCTCGGATTCAGATTCAGGTACTATAAAGATCAGGGTTAGGAACGGCGAAAACGAGTTTGAAATAGACGCCAAAAAGGTGGATCTTCAGGACGCGTTTAAGACCGCAAGCGATCTATTCCAGCTGATTGGGAAAACACCTACTGTCGTTAGCCCAGCGCTTGAATCCAGTTTCGATACAGCAATCCACATAGATTCAAAGGCGTCGCTTCCAAACATAGTAGTGAAGCTTCTTGGGAGTGAATGGGGAAGCAAGCCCAGAAGGCTAAAGGAAATCAAAGAGCAACTTGAACAGATGGGTATGATATATCCAAAACAGTCAATCGCCGTATCCCTTTTACGTCTTGCTAAGGAAGGTGAGATAAGGAGATTTAAGGGAGATGAGGGCGATTACCTTTACGTAGGCGCGCGTAAGGGTAACTGAGATTATTGAAAAGATGTCGAGGGTTTCGTTATAAGCTGTAGAACTCTGATGCCTTAACTGAAAAAATATACACGGGCTTCCTCCAACAACGGTTACGGGGTTCAAATGTCATTTATGATGATGATATATTGAGCTAGTCGCGTCCGAATTCACACCTGTGAAAATACACCAGGCGGAGCAACACGCGGATGCCTGCCGTGTGCCGCTCAACCACGAAACAAGTTCCCTGCTGGCTTATGAGCCCGCAAGAGGGATGCCTTTATAAAAAGCTCACGCGCTTGAACGTAAGAGGATATTCCGGTAAAACTATAATATGGGGATAATATATAGCAGTAGCGTTAGATTAACATGAGCGAAGAACCATTGAACGTAGAAATTCGCATGGGGGATTTACACGCAACTTTTTCAGGGAAGCCGAGCGATGTTTATGAAACTGTCGATCGATTCCTTTCTCAAAACATATCTGAAATCAGTTTCGCGAGACAGATATACCTTAATTATAGCCTTAAAGAACTGGTTGAAATGTTCAGGGAATTTGTGAAAATAACCGAGGAAGGCCCGCGGGTAATATCTGAAAGGCCCTTAAGCTTAAAGTTGAAGATAAGCCTTCAACTTATAGCGTGTAAGATCGCGTTTATGCTCAATCGCATCCAGAGGGCTGGATATTCTGTACAGGAGTTAGAGGAGTCAATGGCGACCAACGCAAAATCCATCAGTTCTAGGCTTAGTGAATTGGTCAAGGAAGGATATGTAATGAGAAGCAACGACGAGAAGGGAAGTTCATATTATGTAACCACTGCCGGCATTAAGTGGGTCTTCGACGCTCTGCACAGCGCGCTAAAATGACAGGACCATCTTTTGGATACATCATATATTAGTAGCCAACCTACCCTTAAGGCACCTGATGAGCCACTTGGTTAACAAAGGCCCACTTACTTGTGTCTCATTTTAGTGAAATCCTTGTTTTTAGAAAGAAATGCGCTTCTAAGCCGCCTCAGCTCTAGCACGCACTGCATGAATTCTCCTTCGTTATAATATTGCCTTGCTGTATCCAATGACCCAGGCTTGGAATCAGGTTGCACAGCAACCTCGATATCATTATCCAGCTTGACTTCTAGGATTAGTGTCTCAAGTTTCACAAAGAAGCCATATGAGTCGCTCTCCATCTTTCCCAGCTCTTCAAACAGGTCAAGTATATGGCCCCTCATGATAAACAGTAGCCTTCTGAATATTAAAGGATTTTCTTTATATATAATATATGTGATGAAGAGGCTTCGACCACTTACCACTAGTTAAATATTTAAGAGCGTATATTTGCCCCCATACTAGGGATACTATTGAATCGCATAAGGAAGATTTCCACCGAACTGTTGGTGAAATATCCAACTAAATTTACAGAGAGCTTTGATTCAAATAAGCTCGCTCTCAATGAGCTTGCCGATATAACTTCGAAAAACCTGAGAAATGAGCTTGCGGGGTATATAACTAAAAAGATTAAGATGTCTCGGAGAGTTATAGAGGAATCACAAGATGGACAGGAGTAACGTTCTGGACGTAGATGGTTTCAAGATAAACTTAATGCTGATGCCGCTTAAGAACATCAGAATTCATGAAGAAGTGCTTCCCAACTATCTTTCTGATCTGACCGAATCTATAAGACAAAGTGGAGTACAGCTAGATCCTATAATAGCAGATATTAAGACAGGAATCGCACTGGACGGTATGCATCGGATAGAGTCAATCAGAAAACTGGAGTGTAAAAGGATAATGGTTGCCGGGGTTGACTACTCCGATCCACGTATAACGCTAAAGAGGTGGCTTCGTTCTGTAAAACTTCCCACAGGGATATTTGATGAATTACGGTATAATTTACAGTTAACCAGGGCCAGGGATATGGAAGAAGCGAGATCACTAGTTGATTCAGGGGCATCACCGATAGCCGTTCTAAGCAAGGAAGAATCGTTTATTACATCTATAAAGGCTCAAGGGCTTGAATATTTTAAACTAGTAAGAAGGTTTGACGCATTGACCCATGGGTTAACTATTTCTCCAATACTCGATATAAATCTAAGGGAATATATTGATGGGGGTTATAAGGTCCTTTATGTTCCTACACCTAAAAAGGATGATGTTATATTTTCCGGCATGAGCGGAACGCTATTTCCCCCGAAGTCCACACGCCATTTGATACCGCTCAGGCCGGTTAACGTTATGTGCCCGCTTGACCTGCTTAAAGGAAGGCTTGCGGACCATGAAGCTGAAGAAAGGTTTAACGAGCTGCTTCTAACCAAATCGCGGTCCGAACTCCCGTCCGGTTCAGAATACAAGGGCAGGGTCTACGAGGAGCGATTGACTGTATTTAACGATAGGCAAAGCTAAATTGAAAATAAAGCTTCTAGGCAGCCTTTCCTACAAGGGCCGGACAAGGTTCAATGTAAGGACCCAGGGGCCCATCAAGCTTAAGGCCCTATTGGAAAAGATACCGAATGGGGAACTGACTCCTGGAAACCCTAATCTGATCGTCTTCATAAATGGTGTTGAATTCCACATGCTGGGCGGATATGATGCCATTGTCAGCGAATCCGATGAAGTAACAATACTCCCAGCAGCTCACGGAGGCTCTGGCTTCAGCGTCCGAATATCTGATAATGACACGGGTGTCACAGCCCAAAAAGGTGTCATAAGCGTCAGGTGCAGTCGCAGTTGCCTCCGATATATGGGTCACGTCTATTTTACAGCTTTGCAGACTTGGTATGCTCTTGCAAACGACGAACTGATAGCTAAGAAGCCTGAAGTGGACTACCTAATGAGGTTGTCACGACAGAGGAGAATCTCATTGGCCGTAAAAAGATGTGGAGCTGAAGGCAAGCCGAATAAGGATGTAGTAACTGTGAGCTTTGGAGAGTACGACATGATAGGGCTGATGATGCCATCTAAGAATATTACAATCTTACCTGAAACCGGTGAAGATGCACTTATAATGGGTGAAGAAAGCGCGTTAACTGCCATTTAGGTAATTCTTATTTATCGGTTTACAGACGGTATGTCGGTTATGGATAAAAAATACGATGTTCAAGTAAAGACAAAGGATAAGGCTGCGCGGATACCCAAGGAGGTCATATCGAAGGCCAAGATGGGTCTAAGCGGGAAGATGATAGCAGCAATGAAAAAGGAAATCGTAGATTGTCCATTGGTCAAGGAAGAGGTTCCATTCCTTTACTGCTTTACCTGCCCATCATATATAAGGAGGGTAAAGGGCGTAGTGCACTGCGCCGCTATCAAGGGCCCATATGGTAGCATAGGAGCAGAGGCCACAGCTTAGAATATTCAACTGACCGTAGTGCCTGTGCTAAACGGTTCTATGTATTTCGATAACTAGAAATAGTTATACATCATTGCCTAATGGAAACAAAGCTTAAAAGGGCTTTAATTAACGCCTGATCATGAGCATAAAACTTCTGAATATGGAGCAAGTCGGTTCCTTGATCGACATGGATGAGGTTATTGAAGTCACAAAAAGGGTTCTAATTCAGAAGGCTAGGGAAGAGACGCAAATGCCTCCCAAGGTCTATGTCTTCTTCGCGGCTTACAAGGGGGACTTCAGGGTCATGCCCGCCTATATTCCAATGGAAGAGGCGGCCGGGGTTAAGATAGTGAACGTACATCCAGAGAATCCCAAGCACAACCTCCCAACGGTAATGGCTACGATAGTTTTACTTGACCCGAAGACCGGAGAGCCTATTTCCATCATGGACGGCACGCTCCTCACCAGCATAAGAACCGGCGCTGCAGGCGCCGTGGCCGCAGAACACCTGGCGAGAAAGGATGTACGCAAGGTAGCTTTCATAGGTGGCGGAACTCAGGCAAAACAGCAGCTGTTAGGGCTTTTGAGCGTCTACGGGAATCGGTTTTCAGCCAAAGTGTATGATCCTTCAAGCGAGGCCATCAAGGGGTTGATAAGTGTAGCAAAGGGGAAAGGGGTTGATTTATCTGAGGACGGCAACGTCAAGAGCTGCATCAAGGATGCCGATATAATTGTTACTACAACCCCATCAACTAAGCCAATAGTTGAGGATGGGTGGGTTCAGCAAGGCGTCCACATAAACGCAATGGGAGCTGACGCGCCTGGTAAAGAGGAGCTGGATCCGAAGTTGCTAAAAAGGTCAAGAATATTCGTAGATGATATCGAACAGGCTACACATTCCGGTGAGATCAATGTACCAATATCAAAGGGGTTGATGGACAGGCACGATATAGCAGGGGAGCTAGGTGAGGTACTGGATGGAAGGGTTAAGGGTAGACAAAGTGATAAAGATATAACGGTTTTTGATTCAACAGGACTTGCGATTCAGGATATAGCGGTCGCTCATCTTGTATATGAGAGCGCCGTTAAGAAGGGAGTCGGCTCACTGATCAACTTAATCTAGCCCCTTCAACCACTATAGCTGGCCTTAGAGGAAGCGCTAATCTAGCCCTCTCTATATGCGATGGCGACGCTTTTGATTCTGCCAATATATGTATCTTAGCTCCTGCTTCCTTCTCGATATATTCGGAGGCCGATTTGTAAATAAGGAGTTCATCGACAGCGCCCTTCTTTAAGCTCATGCCCTGAAGTGATGTCATTTCCCTGGATAGCTTATACATGCGCTGTAGCATTTTCTTGTCAATGTTCTGAACTAGCTTCTCCCCATTAATGATTTTCAGCAGCAGGTCCTGTTTTTCCACTTCTGCAGTATATATGAAGAAGGACGGATCTGGAACCCTTACAACCTTCCTTATCTCCCTTATGTCATCCACTAATCTCTTAACTAGCTCAACCCTGAAGTCCGCCTCTTCGATGAAAGCTATATCGGACGGCCAACCTCTGTCAAGCACACTGCCAGAATTTCCGAGCCTCTCATTCAGCTCTTCCGAAATAAATGGAATGAACGGCTCCAGTACCTTAACCCAGCCGTCAAGGAACTTAAGTATTGTATATCTATTAGGATTAATCTTCATATGTAGATAATCTCGAAGGTGATTATTAAGGTCAAAGAAGGCTATTTGCATGGCGGACCTCGTACTCATAGATTCTATTAATTCCCCTATCCTTGTGGCGCCAGTAATTAGCCTGTTCATAAGCCAGTCATCCATATAATCATTAGCCAGGTTCGGATCCTCCCTTTCCCCCTTAGAGGCGGCATAGATGTCAATGAGCTCCAGAAGTTTATTGAGCCTTTCCTTAAGGTTTTTCGCGTCCTCATCACGCCAGTTAGCATCATCCATGTTTTCAGCGCTCATCAATAGGGTTGCCCTTACAGCGTCAGCGCCAAATTGAGCTATAGCGTTGTTTATGGTTAGAACGTTGCCGCGTGATTTTGACATCTTTAGGCCCTCCTTCTTAAGCATGCCATTAACAGAAATGCTGCGTGGCCATTTGCTTTCATCGAAAAGCGCTACATGATGAAAGATGAAAAACGTGAGATGATTGGGTACGAGCTCCTTAGCCGAGTTCCTCATATCAACCGGATACCAATACAGGAACTCCTTCCTCATGGATTCAAGAAGGTCTTCACCGATTCCAACTTGCGCCGATACCTTAGCTATATCCCCTTCACCATATAATATATAATTAAAGAAGGAAGGTGTCATCAGTTCAGGATCAATAGCTTGTATCAGATGCGAAAACGTGTAGTAGGCCATATATACAGTTGAGTCGCTCAGAGTTTCGATCACCCATTTTTTATCCCATGGGAGGGGTGTCCCTAATCCACTTGTCCTTGCGCAGGGGTAGTCATTGAGCCATGAGATAACTTCATTGAACCACGGCCTCGCACTTTCCGGCAAGATTTCCATACTTGAAAGGCATCGCCTGACGTTATCCTTCCATTCTGTGTCCGAATATCTGAAGAACCACTGGTCTGATAATACCTTAACAGTGCATCTCGCAGTGCACCTGCAGATCACGGGTTCTGCTAGGTCAAACATTGATGCGCCTAAGCCATCTCCCTTAAGTTTCCTGATCGTAGCGGCCCTAGCATCAGGGACGCTCATTCCAGCAAATTCTCCACAATTGCTTTTCATTCTTCCATCTCGGAACTCTTTGGAGTATATCTCTTTAGTGGCTTCCTTAGCGCCCTCATCCAACTGGCCCCTAAGTTTCATCCTCTTAATCACATCAAGCGCTGGCAGGCTACCGTAGCCTTTCACTTCTATTATCGATATCGGCTCGATGTAGCCCTCCTTAAGATCCAGTAGAGCAAGCATATCGAATGGAGCGTGCGCGGGAACGCTGAATACAACCGCAGTTCCTAAACTGGGATCTATGAAATCCGCCCTCAGGATAGGAACCTCTGCGGACTTGATAGGCACTATGCATTTCCTGCCTATCAACTCTGAACCCTTAAATCGCCTTTGTATTTTGACCTTAAAGAGCTGGTTCTCCAATTTGATTATGGCTTCAGCCCCTACTATCCAAATCCTTCCGTTTACTTCAGCCTCTACATATTCAGCATCCGGGGATATCCAAACATTAGTAGTGCCGTAGAGGGTCTCTGGCCTCAGGGTCGAGGCCACCAAAAACTTCTCTTCGTCAGCTAGTTTAAACATAACTAGTGAAAATTCTTGGGCAAATACACCTTCACCGGTCAGTCGGTCATGGTCCCCAACCGGGCTTTTGTCATTAGGGCACCAGACCACCGGGTGCGTTCCCTTGTTTATGTAGCCTTTCTCTTTAAGGGCAAGGAATTGCCATTCCACAAATTTGCTAAACCTTGGGTCGTCGGAAGTTGTATGAAACTCCCTTCGCCAATCAATCGATATTCCCAAAGATACTAGGGCGTCTCGGTTCCTTTCAGTATAATACCTTGCCATGAAAAGCGGGTCTTTAAATTTAGCTAGTGTTTCTTCATCAACGCCGTCAATATCCCTGAACTCCTTTATCATGGACTCATCGCCCTTGGCCAGCCTTGATACCGCTGACGTGATCGATTGGCCGGTCCACTGCCATCCCTGAGGAAACAGGACATTGAATCCCCTCATCCTTTTATATCTTGCATAGACATCTAGTTTAATGACGGTAAAGGCGTGCCCTAGATGAAGGGGGCCGTTCATATATGGTATAGGGAAGGTCACTAATACCTTCCTCCTGTTATAATCGACCTCCGGCTCGAACATATGCCGTGACCGCCAGAGGTCTATCCACCTTTTCTCCGTCATTACCAAAGAATCAAATGCTGATCTTATAAGCTCTTAGTTTTCACTGGAATGGAGTCTCGATATGAGCCGTTGGTGATTATATGATCAGGGGGTTCCAAATTATTCGCGGGCTACGATAAACCAGAAGTATTAGGCAGCACATTTGCAACTACTCTAATAGTAGCCCCGGGCGAGGTTTGAACTCGCGGCCCACAGCTTACAAGGCTATTGCTCTACCAGGCTGAGCTACCGGGGCATTTTTAACAAGGCTTTCATTAACTAGATATTTAAATATTTGATTAAATTCTTCGTCGTGTAAAACGAACAGCTCATATGATCCATCTTCCATAGCACTCTTTACGGCTTGTATATGTACACATTCTCCGATTGTCCCTTTTATCACTTTATTATAATGGCTATAACAAGTACAACTATTGCCGGAGACCAGGTAATCGGACCCTTTTCCCACAACTACCATGAGATTATTGCCGGAGGGGCAGAATAAGAGCTTTTTTACAGATTGTTCGTAGCCCCTGTGATTATGTTTCAACGGTACCCACCTTAAAGGCGGAGATGGGGAACTCCTCATTTATGATGAAATATAAACCATCTCCTGCAATTTCATATTTCCTGAAAAATCTATCTGATCCCTTGCCGAAGGAAATCAGCTTCTTCTCGACGCCCCTGTGCTCAGACTTGATAATGCTGCCCAGAGGTATCCGCCTGCCTTTTACCTTTGCAAGTACAGAGGAAGAGCATACCCCTTTAATTATCTTTGTATCGGCATAACAAACCGCCGTCCCATCCGGCCTGATGAGCATCGATGTCCTAGCTATAGATTCATCGTTCTCCTCCTGCCTTAGCACTATAACCCTAATCTCTTCATTAAAGAAAGCTGATAGAAGCAGCTGGTTTGTTCCATCGTTGAACAATATCATCCTTTCCATGGGTTCCAGGGATTTTGCCCCAGATCTAGTTCCTGTAGGAATCATAAAAGATGCACCGTTGCACCGTATATAAAAAGTCCTACATCCAGTACCCCAGGCAGACCTCTCAGGTCGTAATATGCTTGCCTTGCGTCCTTGTATGACACATCAAATAAAAAGTTCCCATTTTCACTGACCAATGGATAACCCTTTTCATTAGTTCTTAAAGTAGCATGCATACCCTTCCTTTCAATCAACTTCTTTAAAATATACATCGAAAAGGGAAGGAATTCCACAGGAAGGGGAAACGACAGGTCCTTGACCATCCTTTCCTTTTTGATAAATACATGGACGTTATTAGAGGCCTCCCAAAGGACTCGCTCTCGAGCAAGCGCGCCTCCGCCCCCCTTGATGATCATACCATCTTCGGTGAACTGATCAGCTCCATCCACGACCACGTCTAGTCGATTGAGTTCACTGGGAGATAGCATAATAAAACCCGCTGATGAAGCCGCTATGGCTATCTGAGTAGAGCTTGGGATACCCGTAATGGTTATGCCACCCATCCTTGCTTGCACTCCTAACTCCTCAACTACCATCCTAGCCGCCGAACCGCTTCCAAGCCCAACTGTGATATCCCTCCTGCCTCTAAGGGCCTGTTTCACAAAGTTCTTAATTTCTTCCACGAACGTAGTTTGCGGTATATCGTTAAAAACTTTCTTGAACAGTGTCAGTCAAGACTACCGTAGCGTGTAATATATACACGGACAAATCAAACCTTGTGACCCACAATCAGTTTGAGCGCTGTTCACAGGTTAATAGGTGGTTTCATCATAATCAGGAGTTATCATTATTTCCAGTTACCTGCTGCGTATCCTTCCTGTTTGCTGCCATATAGTCTTCTGCGTCAATTTCTACATATACAGACCCTTTATAACCGCACTTTTCACAATAATAATATTCTGGGGTCATCCATCCGCTCATAGATGAAGTTTGGCCAAGCTTTCCCCCACATTTGGGACATACCTTAACGGTAGGCTCTAATGGGTCTTTCCAATGGAATTTCATTGCATTATAATACTGTCCTGCTTAAACCCTAGGCCTACAAGATATTCGGTTATTTTATCACGGTGATCTCCTTGTAACATGATTTGACCATCCTTCACTGATCCACCGCACGCCAATTTTTTCTTCAATGTTTTAGTTATATCGTCAATATCCAGATGCTTTGAATCACCTATCTCAAGCAATGTAATAGGTTTGTTAAATCTCCTCCTTTCCAGCCTTACTATTATCCTTGAACTTTCCCTATCAAGTTCGTCACAGACACATAGCTCCTTTGGAAGTCCGCACCTTTCACAAATTTCTCCCATTAAGTTCTCTACGAGGACTAGTTATGATGGTGTATTTAAATATATCCTAGTAAGTGATTGTTTCGCTAAAAGTAGTTAGAAATAGTTTCGAAAGGCTGAGCCTGATCCGGCATCTTGAAGATACACTCCGTGGGCAAGGAGCTTTTTTGTAACAACTTGGTGATGCCCATTTAAAAGATCTCGGGCGTTCTATGTTTAGGTTTTAATGATTGAAGCATGATTTGATCAAGGGCCATCATTGCGCCGAAAGGGTTAAAAGGCCGTTTAATTTCATTTCCTGAAGGTATTGATACCGGTTTTCGAGTTTTTTCTGCTGGCCAGCCTGATAATATTTATTGGGTTTTTCGGCAACATATTTTTCAGGAAGACCGGATTCCCTGAAGTCCTCTTTCTTATAGCGGTAGGGATAATAATAGGCCCGTTGTTCAAGATCATACCGACATCACTAGCTTACAGCATTTTACCCTATTTCAGCGACTTGACCTTAGCTATGATCCTCTTTA
>JAJZYL010000032.1 GCA_021798095.1 archaeon
CTGGAGCCGTAAGGAAGCCCAACAATCCTGTCAAGGTCTATGATTGAAAGGTGGGTTTGGAATTTTTTCCGCTTTCAACTTTTATCAGCCACGTCTTTTCCCTGTATACAATTAACACGAGGTCCCCATATGATATGCCGTCCATGCCATTACCTTATCTTTCTTATTCATAAAACATTCTATTTTCAAATAAAAAATTAATTTACTTTAATTCTTCAACAATTTCTACGCTGTGGCTTGCGCCGATTCTTGATGCCCCCGCATTTATCATGTCCATTGCATCCTTCGCGCTGTGGATTCCCCCTGCTGCCTTTACCTTCGCCTTACCCCTGACTGTTTTTGCCATGAGTTCAACGTCATGCACCGTGGCTCCGCCCTTTCCAAATCCCGTGCTTGTCTTGACAAAATCCGCCCCTGCATCAACTGCCACCTGGCATGCTTTTACCTTTTCATCGTCGGTTAGATAGCCGGTTTCAATTATAACCTTCAGCAGCCTGCCGTGGCTCTTTGCAACCTTGCTGACCGCAGCGATATCTTCCTTGACAACATCCCACCTTCCGGACTTGGCCGCAGATATGTTCATCACCATATCCAGCTCATCAGCGCCATCCTTGATTGCCATTTCAGACTCCAGCACTTTAACTTCCTTGTAGGTGACGCCGAACGGGAACCCTATGACGCTGAGCACCTTCACATCAGTTCCCTTCACCAGTTCCCTTGCCAGTTTCACATAGTACGGGTTGACGATCACTGAAAATAAGTTGTATTTCCTTGCTTCGTCACATAGTTTTTTTATATCGTTTTCAGTTGCGTACGGGTTCAGCTGTGTATGGTCTATCATTTTAGCAAGTTCTTCCTTGTTCATTAATTAATAATCCGTATTAGTTTTATATAAACTTATTTTACAAATCTGATGTGCTGTTAATGGTAAACCAATGAGACCCAACAGGAATTTGGTAAGGAAATTATAAGCTCTCCTCCATAGCTTTGAAAGAGGGCCTTGGTATAAAGGTTGCAAAGAACTCAAAATACATGCCTGAAGATATAGTGAAATCCCTGATCTACATATCCCTGAACAACACATCAGTTGAATCTGGCTCAAAGGACCTAGCAAAGGACATGGATGTCCCCTCTCCAGATGTGATGTTAAGAAGGCTTAAGGCTCTTGACCTAAACAATGCTGTAAATGCGCTAAACGAAGCTAGCATTAAGCTTGTAAAGAAGCATGCTAAGGACGGAATAAAGATGGCCATAGATTACACTGAAGAGCCTTACTATGGTAAGATTGACATGTACGTGACAAGGAGCAAGTACAAGCGCGGAACAGACATGTTCCACACCTTTGCAACTATAAGCGTTGTTGGAAGAAACGAAAGGGAAAGGCTCACGCTGTGCTCATTGCCAGTTACAAGGCTCGACACAACGGAAGACATTGTAAAAGAGCTGCTTGAAAATTCTCCAAAGCCATCATTGCTGATGATGGACAGAGGCTTTTTTGCAACTGAAATCATAGAATTGTTGAATGAAATGGGCATAAACTTCATAATCCCTGCTGTAAGGAATGAAAGGGTCAAGAGGGTAATAAAGGGCTATGCTGAAAGGAACATGCCATCTATCATGGAATACAACATGGGATCAAAGGTTTACATGGTGATAGCGAAGAAGAGGAACCCAAAGGACGATAAACTTGCCGAAAAGTACATGGCTTTTGTTACAAACATAAAGTTTGATGACCAATAGGAGATGGTTGATGTAATACCTGAGGAGTACAGGTACGGGTGGGGCATTGAAACTTCATACAGAGTTGAAGATGGGTTTGAAGCAAGGACAACCAGCAGGGACTTTACATTAAGGACAATCTACTTTATGGTTGCCGTGCTGCTTTACAATGCGTGGATACTTGCAAGGACTGAATCTGTTTATAGCATGCAGTTACGGCATACATTTTCAGGCAAATATTTGAAAGGATGATAACAAATAGTCCTGGCCCTCCTGAGTAAAATCTAATAGAATAGGCAGGAAGTCCATTAATTTACATTATGATTTAATGACCAAATTTTGACCTAAATCGCAGCAACTAGGACACAGTTCCCAAAGCTAACTATAAATCAATATTGCCAATTATAACTATATTTGCTATGAAACGATGTTACCTGCGGAAGTACTGGTTTTACAAAAAGCTTATATTTGTAAAAAAATAGTAACAATTTGTGATAGAGGGAGGGGTTTCTGAGCCGTATGTGCCATTCGACAAGAACGGTGCTGTCGATTATGGAAGGTTGAAAGGTGCAATAAACTGGTTGCAGGAGAGGGGGGTGAGGGGATTTATGGTCAACGGAATAGGCGCAGAAGCCCTTGTGCTTTCTATTGAAGAAAGAAAGAAAGTTCTGGAATCAGTATTAAGCGTAGCTAAGGGTGAATTATCGGTGCTTGTGACATCTAACTCTTTAGACAGCACGTTGGAGCTGATAAGACACGCCAAGGATGCCGGAGCAAGCTATGCGGTGATAACTCAACCACTTGTATACCCACTAAAAAAACCGGTTGAATATTTCAAGGAAATAGCTTCAAAGTCACAGCTACCATTGATATTGTACAATGAAAAGCGACTAGGGAACATATTAACGCCTGCGCAGGTTATTTCAATATTAAAAATAGATGGGTTCGTTGGTTACAAGGACAGCACAAAGGACATAGGGCACTTGCAGGAGGTAGCTGACGAAATGCCTGAAACATCAACGCTTCTGGCTGGGAGTGATTCCCTGATATACACAACTTATTCACTGGGAGGCAAGGGGATAGTTTCACTTATAATAAATGTGTTCCCGGACCTTGTGATAAGGCTTGCAAAAAGCATGGAGAAATCAGATTACAAATCTGGACTTGAACTACAAAAGAAGGTGAATAAGGTCAGGACAATACTGAAGTCATATGGCTTCAGCGCAGGGTACAGGCACGCTGCAAAGCTGGCAGGCATTGATTTCGGCCACACGTTTGAAAGGTCCGAAGAACCTTCAGAGCAGGAAATGCATGACCTCGAACAAAAGCTAAAAAGGGAAAATTTAATTTGAAAAATAAAATATTTATTTCTTTTTTGATATAGCTTCATTAAACATTTTTTTACCCTTAGCTATTGCATCATCAAATGTCTTTTGTCTTATGAAAAAAGGCATGGTTCTAATCTCCGCTTTTAATAACCATATGACTGACATATATTACAGGCAACAGGCCTTTGAAAGCGAATCCGCGCTCATAAGGAAGGCGCATTTAACGGACGAGGATAAGATATTCGAATTTATAAACGAAAGGGCCGACCTGAGCCTCAGCCGGAGGATCCGCTACATGGTGACGCTGAGGACTGCCAGGGCCTTCCTTAACAAGCCGTTCACTGAATGCACGAAGGAGGACTTGTGTGCATCAAGGAGAAAACATTCCAAACTTGGCTTTTTCCCATATGCTGCGGGACGATGATTTGCTAATTGCCCAATAAGAGAAGCGGTATGTATATATCCTGCTCATTTGTAGGCAGTAGCAATTACCTTATCACGTAGATGTAGAGGAACATCCCTATCATCACTACGAAGAATATGGCGTAGAATATCCACATAGTACGCCTTTCCCTTCTACGCGCCCCCTCATCCCTATCATGGCATGCTTTGCTGCAATATATCTGCCCCTCCGGTATGGCCTTTCCGCATACCTTGCAGTGAGTATGAGGAGTAATCACCGCGTGAACCTTGGAGGGCTTCTTTTCACTCATTAAATACTACCTCTGTGCCTATCTTCTGACCGCTTAAAGCCTTTTCTATATCGGGAGCGCTATAGCTGGTTATCAACGTCCTGATACGCGAGCGTTCAATAATAAGCAACGCGAATGAGTCCATCAGTTCATATGAACCGGCTACGGATTCGCCGTTTTTCAGTATATCTCGAAGCTGTCCAACGCTTACTTGCCTTAGCAGCTTGGAATCTCCATGTGTTCGTGGATCCTTATCAAATACGCCAGCTACATCCGTGGCGTTTATAAAAATATCAGCTCCAAGCCTCTCGGCCACTAAGGCGGCCACGGCGTTTGTGCTGTGCCCTGGAACCAGCCCGCCGAATACGCCTATCATCTTCATGGAGGAAGCTAATGATGCGTCTTCGAGCGCCCCCCCAACAAGTGGAAAGGCCAGTTCCCCGAGAGCCCCTATCATCAGCCTGGCGTTGATCCTGGTAGCGTCAATGCCGATAGCGTCCAGGTAGTTTTCGTTGAGATGGAGCTTTCTTCCCAGTGAAATGTACTCCCGCGACCTCAGGCCCCCTCCCACCACCAGTGTGAGCCCGTTACCGGCCGCGTGGTAGCTCCTTAGTACCTTTGCGATGGAAATAATGCCAGAAACGTCTGGGCCATTGAACAGGGAACCTGAAAGCTTTATTACCGCTATCAAGATGCTATAGGTAGCGAATGGTGGTAATTAAGATTTAAGGTGATCTGGAAGCTATGGATGAATATAATTCAGTTGCGGCGTATAAGATAAAGAGGCTTTTGCTGGAGCTAGGGAACATTTCGGGCCACGGCACAGAACTGGTATCCCTGTACGTTCCGCCAAAAAAGCCGATTTACGATGTGGTAAATGAGCTAAAGGATGAATACGGAACAGCGTCAAATATCAAAAGCGATACTACCAGGACGCATGTGCAGGACGCGTTGACACGCATAATGCAGAAGTTGAAGCTATATAAACAGCCACCCGATACTGGCCTGATCATATTTGGAGGTTCGCTTCCTGTGGAAGGAAGCACAAAGGACGAAGAGATAAGAACCTATGAAATCGTCCCTCCAAAGCCGGTTACTACATATCTCTACAGATGCGTTTCGCCGGATACACGGATAGTCCTACAGAATGGGCTGCAAAGGACCATTGGCCAACTTGGATCGTCATGGAGTCGTGAAACCATAAGGTCAACAAAGGATAATGGGCGACAGATAACTGGGGCCCGAATAAAAGGCTACATCCAGACGGTGGCAGGAAGGCGGAAGGTTTACCGCCTCACCAGCGAGAGTGGGAGGGCTATAGTTGCTACTGAAGATCACCCATTTTTTACGCCAGCCGGCTGGAAGCATATGGCAGATATAAAACCTGGAGACCTGGTATGTGTCTATCCTCTGGATGACATGGACTTCCAGAAAGTGGACCCTGGGGGCGACAAAATAGTTATTGATGAAGGGCCTATAAAAAGCGCGCACTATCCTCCAATGGATATCGATGTTGCTGTTAAAAGGCTAAAACAGCTGGCACTTCTGCCACTGAAATTCGATAATCCAAAATTACCTATTGTAGCGCGTATTCTAGGGTATATGCTTAGTGAAAGCTCTTCATGCCCTGCAGCCAGGATCAATGACGGAAAACAGCGCTCCGTTTACTCCATTGACATTTATGCCGAAGATGCTTCAGCCGCAGAAGATATCAGGGCCGACTTGATGTCCTTGGGGGCAGCAACCCGGCTGGTTGGGCTAACTGCATCAGAGGGTAACTCGAACGCTGAGGGCAGGCCCCATAATGCGATCAACGTAAGGCTTGTAGACCCAGCGATCCATATGCTATTAATGGCTCTGGGCGCTGGCCGCGGTCATATCCTCGGAGGCATGCCTATGGTGCCGGATTGGCTGTTTAATGCGCCTGCTGAAGTTCAGCGGGAGTTCCTAGCGGCCTATATGGGTGGGGACGGTCAGGCCCCAGCCATATCGAGCTCAGATCATCTAGTTTCAGGTAGGGCGGTATTCCACAGGCCCCAAGGAATGTATGAAGAAGGCATGGAATTTGCGCGGGATATTTCGCGCCTATTTACAAACTTTGGAATTAAGATCGATGACATCCTGACGAGGCCCATGGGCCCATCGATGGATGACACAAGGGCTGTTGAATTTGAGCTTCTATTTGATCATACGGAAGAAAATATCCTGAAGTTGTGCCATGCAGTGGGATTCAGATATTCGGAAAGGAAGGCCTCGGTGGCACTGCTCCTTGGTGAATACCTGAGAATCAGGGCATTTTACCATTCTTCTGCAGGCGCCGGAATAACCCCTGTATCCGGAGGGGGTTCGGGCAGCGACATCCCAGGGATCCCAAATTCTGTAAATATTGGAAGGCAAGCAACCCAAACTGGCAATTCTGGCGGCATCATAACATCCATTTTAAGGACGGCGCCTGTATCCGAATATTCTGACTGGCTTGCCACCTCAAGGGTTATGCCTGATGGGTTCCTCCTCTGGGAGAACGTAGTCTCCACTGAGTTGGTGGAGGTAGACGATGTAAGGGACCTGACGCTTGATGGTGGGGATCATTCCTTCTTTGCCAACGGGTTTATGGTCCACAATTGCGACGACCATTTCCATCTCGACGTCCTCAGGTCATTATTAAGGGAGGAGGAATTGATAGGCATACTTTCCATGGATAACTCCGAGGCGGGCTACGGGACCATATCCGGGGACAGGGTAGATGTCATTCAGGTGATAACCAGTGGCGTCGGCGGCAAGCATAGACAGGGAGGTCAATCGGCTAGGAGGTTCGAGAGGATAAGGGAGAACGAAATAAACGACTACTTCCACAGGGTAGCTGCCCACGCTACCAAGATATTCCTGGGGGATAGGCCAATAAAGGCGTTGATAATCAGCGGTCCAGGCATGACCAAGGAGGATTTTTTCAAGGGCGAATATATGGATTATAGATTGCAGAAGATGACCATAGGTGAGATCGATACCGGCTATGCCGGTGAAGAGGGGATCAGGGAAACGCTCACCAGAGGACAGGGGCTTCTGGAAAACATGAGGGTAATACAGGAGAAGAAGCTTGTGGAGCAGTTCATAACCGAGGCATCAAAGCCCAAGGGGCTGGCGGTATACGGCCTGAAGCCCGTGCTTGACAGCATAAGGGACGCAAGCGCACAAACGATCCTGATTTCGGAAGATCTTAATATGAAATTTGTGAAAACCATCTGTAAAAATTGTGGATATAATAGGGAGGATTTCGTCAAGGAATCCGATATGTTTTCGTTTAGGACGAGGATGAGCGATGCCAGATGTCCCACATGTGGTAAGGACACTTGGAACTTTGAGACACAGGATCTAGTGGATTTCCTATATGACAGGGGGACGGCCGTGGGCAGCAAAATTGAGGTGATCTCCTCCAAATCAGAGGCTGGGGTAATGTTCATGAGCTTTGGTGGGATAGGGGCGCTCCTGCGCTATAGGCGCTGATGGTAAAATGGAACCAAAGATAAAGGAAACCAGGTGGGATACAGCCATTGAAAGTTCGATCATCGATGGATGGGAAAGGGGTGACATATATTCATTCGACAAGGCATCAGGGCTTCCGGTCTATTCCATCGATACGCCCCCGCCATATATAAATACTCAGATACATATCGGCCAGGCGTATACTTACGTCTGGATGGACGCAATAGCCAGATACAGGCGTATGACCGGCAATAATGTGCTGTTCCCCCTCGGATTTGACAGAAATGGCCTGCCGATAGAAGTGCAGACCGAAAAGGAATACAAGGTGGATATAAGGGTGACGCCGCGAGAGGAGTTCCTGGCCAAGTGTGAAGATCTGCTAAACAGATATACAAAGACCGCCCATGAAACATTCAGGCGACTCGGAATAGGGTTCAACAGTTATAAACGCGGACATGATGTGGGTGGCCTCTACGAAACTGATGATCCTGAATTCCGGAAGCTTACCCAGAGGATCTTTCTTGATCTGTTTGCAAGGGGGCTCATATATGAAAGCGAACGCACAAGCAACTACTGTATAGCGTGCGGCACCTCGCTCTCCGATGCGGAGGTGGAATATCGGGAGGAGGAAACTACGCTATATTCCATCAGGTTCCAAATCGTTGACGACGACGGAAGTTTGACCATAGCCACCACCAGGCCTGAACTTTTGGCTGCCTGCAAGGCCATCATCTTTAATCCTACAGATGAGCGGTACAGGAATTATGAGGGCAGGAAGGCTAGGGTGCCCCTATTTGGCCAGGAGGTACCGATTAGGGGACATCCATATGCAAAGCCGGACTACGGGAGTGGGCTTGTTATGATATGCAGCTACGGCGATCAGGGGGATATAGCCGTGTTCAAGGACCTGGGCCTTGCACCCACCTTTCTGCTGGGCCCGGACGGGCGAATGAACAAGCTGTCCGGAAAGTACGCTGGACTGAAGGTCAGGGAGGCCAGGGAGGAGATAGCCTCCGATCTGGCGAAGGCCGGCCTTGTAGTTAAGGAGGAAAGGATTGTCCATCGTCAGCCAATTTGCTGGAGGAGCCACACCCCCATCGAATTCATTCCACAGAAGGAGATCTACCTTAAACAGCTACCCTTTGTCAAGGAGTTGCTGGACGCCGTAGCCAGGATGAAATTCTTTGCCCCAGAAAGCAGGAAACTGCTCACCGACTGGATAAACGGGCTCTCTTCCGATTGGGTGATTTCGAGACATCGTTACTACGGGACAGAGATCCCCCTCTGGTACTGCAAAAGCTGCGGCGCCACCTATGCGCCACCGCCGGGCAAATATTACAGGCCGTGGAAGGAGGGTCCACCGATCAATAGATGCCCCTCCTGCGGAGGATCAAGCTTCGTGGGTGAAGGTCGGATATTTGATACCTGGTTTGATTCCAGCAACACGGAGCTATATATAACTGGATACCCCCTGGATCGCCATACGTTTGGCAGGGCATTCCCTGTTTCGCTAAGGCCACAGGGAAAGGAGATAGTGAGGAGCTGGCTTTACTTTACGCTCTTGAAGAGCTATCTGATCACCGGAGCTGCCCCCTTCAAGGATGTATGGATACATATGCATGTTGTGGATGAAAGGGGGGAGAAGATGAGCAAAAGCCTCGGCAACACGGTGGACCCTAACAAGGTGCTGGACCAGTTCGGGGCTGAAGCGTTCAGGGTCTGGGCGTTTTTGGAGGGCAATATAACGGAGGGGGATATAAGGTACTCACAGCAGAGGGTGACCGGAAATCAAAAGTTTCTGACCAAGCTCTGGAACGTAAGCAGGCTGATTTCGTCCTTCCCGATCCCAAGCGATGATTACGAACTGTTGAACAGCGATAGGTGGATCATAGCGGAGCTGGCTAAGTTGATCGACGAAGTCAGGAACTCAAATGAAAGCTATATGTTAAACAGGACTATGCTGTTGATTCGCGATTTCACATGGTACAAGTTTGCTGACCATTACATTGAACTGGCGAAACCCAGGGCATATGGGGTAACCGGCTTCAGTGAAAGGGAGGTTAGAGGGGCTTGGTTCACATTACATCTGGTGCTCAGGAGCCTGCTCCTGCTGATCGCGCCGTTCATACCTATGATGTCCGACCGTATATTTACAACGCTGTATTCCTCGACCTCCATCCATAAGGAGATGTTCCCTTCAAAGCCCACGGTGGAGAAGGACCTGAGCTATCTTACTGATAGGCTACTGGAGTTCAATAGTTATGTCTGGAACTATAAAAAGGAGAGGAAGCTTGCGCTCAAGGACCCAATAAGTTTAAAAATCCCTGACGAACTAAAGCCGTTCGAAAGGGACCTCCGGGCGATGCATAATATTGCCTCGATAGCTCAGATTGGTTAGAGCGTCGCCTTGGTAAGGCGAAGGTCGCGGGTTCAATTCCCGCTCGAGGCTCTTGAAGGCTGAAGTTTGAGCCGATGGCGGTAAATTGGCTAGCTGCTGTCCCCATATCCGAGTGACCGTTAGGCGCTAGCGTTTTAAGTGGTCATCCATGGCCTCTCCGTTGATAACGCTTAATAGCCACACCTTGGCCCTGGACTACGTGATACCGGTATCCATAATAGTCCTCTCCGGCGGAGAATCAAGGAGGTTTGGTGGGGGAAAACAGATGTTCATGCTGGGCTCTAAACCCATGTTTCAGTGGGTGGTCGATACAGCGACCCAGGCCTCAGATGATGTAATAATTTCGATCAAGGATAAGCGGCAGCTGGCCGGCTGGAACATCTCCAGCGACGTGACGGTAGCCATAGACGGGCGTCAAGAATACTCCCCTCTTATAGGCACGGCCTCCGCAGTAGGCAAGGCCAAATATGATTATACGGTGGTGGTTCCGGCCGATTCCCCCTTCATAACGCTCGGATTCATTGAACGCCTATATCGAAGGATATCATCCACCGGCTTCGCGGCCGTCATACCGATCTGGCCGGACGGACAACCTGAGGTCATTCATGCCATATATCGAACTGAAAAGCTCAGTAAGGCCTGTGATTCGCTCATAGGCAGGAACTCCTTTGACGTTAAGGGGCTGCCCATGGAGCTTGAAAGCGTTCTGTTTATGTCCGTTGAGGAAATAGATGGGGGGGACCGCATATCATTGAGGGACTTTGATGAAAGGGGGAACTTCCTTGGACAATGGAAGGATTTACCATAGGGACTGTCCATGAAACGGCTCGATGTATTGATATTTCGAATTCAACCGTTTGAAACGGTTTCCCTGGACAGGTCGACCGAACTCTCAAAGCCCTTGTCAAGCCTGCCACCATCATAGGCCGCT
>JAJZYL010000033.1 GCA_021798095.1 archaeon
CGTAGTAGCACATCTAACTACTTATAGGATATATCTCAGAAAATCATCAAAGATGAGGATCGCCAGAATGGTGGATAGTCCATATCATGCAGAGAAGGAAGCGCTTTTTATAATAAATGAAAAAGGTGTAGATGATCCTCCAGAGGAACGGAAGAAATAAGCTGCAGAATGTGAAAAAACAACAACCTCGGTGCCCTCATTAATGAATACAGAACAAAGAATGGACCTGATAAGCAAGGAGCCCACAGAAGAAGTGGTGGGCATTGATGAACTGAAGGCTGAACTTGCTGGCGGATTTAGGCTGAAACATTACATAGGGTTGGAGATTTCTGGCCCTCTGCACTTGGGAAGCCTACTAATAACTGGGCTTAAACTTAGAGATTTTTTGGAAGCTGGCGTTGATGTAACTATCTTTCTAGCAGACTGGCACAGTTATATAAACGACAAACTTGGCGGGAACTGGGACAGGATAGTGGCGGCATCGAGATCCTATGAAAGGGCATTCAAGGCGTTTGCTCCTGGTGTAAACACGTTGCTAGGAAGTGAACTCTATAAGGGAAATGATGAATACTGGAAGAATCTAATACAACTCTCAAAGCAGGTTAATATGAACAGGGCAAAGAGAACGCTTACCATAATGGGTAGATCCGATGGTGATAACTTGGATATGTCACAGTATCTATACCCGGTAATGCAGGCTAACGATATAAGGGCGTTGCGTGTTGATATAGCCCACGCTGGCATGGACCAGAGGAAGGTTCACATGTTAGTCAGGGATATATTTCCAAGGTTGGGATGGAAGCCGCCTGTGGCCGTCCACCACCATTTGCTCCCAAGCTTGGAACAACCTACAAAAATAGATGATGTGGAATTTTCCAAGATGAGCAAATCAAAGCCTGGGTCAGCCATATTCATTCACGATAGCACGGCGTCAATCAGGGATAAGCTAGCCAGGGCCTGGTGTCCTCTCGACAAGACCATCGGAAACCCGGTGCTGGAGATGACTAGATATCTAGTGTTCCACGAGTTCAAATTGATGAAGGTTGAAAGGTCGGCTAAATATGGAGGCGATATCGAGTTTAACAGTTATCAAGAAGTTGAAGAAGCGTTAGTAAACAGGAAACTACATCCCATGGATCTCAAAGGGTCGCTGGCCAGCTATATTGATTCTATGGTTTCGCCGTACAGGAAATCGTTATTAAACGATCCCGACTACGCACAGCTGATAGAAAACACATAACAAACACTGGTCAGTTAACATGTCGCCCTTTGCACACTACATAGAGTTCGCTGCTCTCCCTCCTGCTGGCCTTGGGCTTTGTCATATTAACAAAATCGAAGCCTTTCCTGAGATCCCTCACAAGTTCAACGATCCCTTCACCATCGAACACCTTACAAATGAACGAGCCGCCTGGTTTCAAAGTTCGTAAGGCAATTTCAGAAGCCCGCCTAGCCAGATTTTCCTGCCTCATCTGGTCGTGTTCCCACACACCAGTCATATGGGGAGCCATATCTGATAGGACTACATCGAAACCATCTCCTATGTCCAAGAGCGTTTTATCGTCGAACACGTTTCCCTTGATAGCGCCTATGTTCTGGCGGTTTACGTTCACCGGCCTCAGGTCAACGGCCATTACGAATCCTTTTTCACCTATAGCGTCTGATGCAGCCTGAGACCAGCCGCCCGGAGAGGCCCCAAGGTCCAATACACGGTTACCCTCCGCTAAGAAGTTGTACTTCTTATTCAGCTGCAGCAGTTTGTAAGCCGCGCGGCTCCTGAAGCCCTGTTTTCTGGCCAGCTTCCTATAATGGTCCCTTTTCGCTTCGCTGAGCCTCATGCCACAGACGCCGCCCGGTATTCTTCAATGACCCACCTTTCAATCTTGTCACAGGTCAGGGGGGATATTATACCATCTATGCTACACCTATACAGGTCAGTGCAGGTTATACATGGAGCCTCCTCTATGCTCTTTGTAGCTACTGGTATAACCAGTGACTTGAGCCTATACGTCCATCTGCCCTCTTCAAGCACCCTCTCCCTTTTAATCAGCCTACGTTTCTCCAACCTAGTGGCTATTCTTGAGCCATCTCTACTAGTCAGATCTAGCTTCTTCCATAGTTCGCTTTGGAGTATCCCCGGTTCACCGTTTTCTAGGACCAATTTGTAAACAAGGCTTATCAGATCTTCTTCTTCCATTAAGTAGTTAAGTAATTTTCTGTCTTAAATACTCTTCTCCTAAACATCAATAGGCGCACGCTTTCTAGTAAAACGCCAACCATAAGCACTAGTATGGGTTAAAATTCATAGATAACTTCTATCGCCTTAATACAGCTCAATCTGAGGTTGATTCTATAGGCTAGATTACACACTTTGTAGGTTAGAATATATGCCTGAAATCCGTTTATGCCGATATAGGGTACTCATTACAGTGTACCTCTAATATAGGCTTAACGATTCCATAAAGGATACAAGCTGGTCCTCTGGTTTCCTTACTTGTTCCCATGTATCCCTGTTCCTTACGGTCACTGTCCCATCTTCGAGCGACTGATGATCAATGGTTATGGCGATCGGTACTCCTGCCTCATCTACCCGCGCATATCTTCTTCCTATAGACCCTGAATCATCATAAATTACGTCTATGCCGGCTTTAAGGAGCCTTTCCCTTACTTCTTGAGCCCTTAGTGTAAGTTCCGGCTTACTAAGAAGTGGAAAGACGGCCGCTACTCTTTTAATTACACCACCAGGTACGCTGAGGACTATCCTATCATCTTTCTTCTGATAAGCAAAGTACATGCAGGCTAGCATGAGCCTCTCGAGCCCAAAACTTGGTTCAACTACATGAGGTATGATCTTCCGTACTTTCACGACTTCCACGGTCTCATTAATGGTATATACATCCCTATCTATTGGGGTGCCGTTGAATAGGACGCCATTTTCATCCAGCCTATATCCCCCGGCCAGTATACCCTGCCAAGATTCTGGGTACCTTAGTTTAAGGGCATCAATCCTGAAATTTACCTTCTTCTTTGGTACGCTGATCGGTGACTCTAGATCTACCGAGACGGTCATGTCCTGTCCACTGCCCTTCATATGTGACTTCAGATCATAGTCCGTCCTGTAGGCGTGACCGGCCACTTCAAGCCAGCCCACTTCCTCGATGAACACCTCATGGTCAAAGGTTTGAGCTGAATAGTGGGCCCTTTCCCCCTTGAGCTTCTCCCTAAACCGCTGTCTTTCAACGGGCACACCGAGGTTGCACAGGAGCTCAAGCGAAAGCTGCATAAACATTCCAAGCCATTCATTCTTCACTATTCCCTTATCTAAGGCCTCCACCAAAGTTAAATGATCGGGTTCAGCCCTACCAGCTGAGAGGATGGCCTCATGAAGGATTGGCAGCCTTTTCTCAGAGGGGTGGATAACAGAAACCTTAGCCGCCGGATCTATGAACAATTCCACTTCCAACATATGAAACTCCCTGAGCCTGATTATCGACTGTCTGGGGGAGATTTCATTTCTGAAGCCTCTTCCGGCCTGACTGACGCCCATCGGTAATTTACCTCTATTCAGGCTGAGCAACCTCTGAAATTCTACGAATATCCCCTGGGCTGTCTCCGGCCTGAGAAAACCCTCACTGTTCTCATAGGGCCCTATGTTAGTGGAAAACATGGTCATAAAGGGCTTGACCACCCAATTTGTGAATCCGCAGTTTGGGCATCTGATATGGGCATCATTCAAGGCCAGTTGCATGACCTCAGGAGATGCGCTTTCACTGACCTCCTTCCCTGCCTCCGAAAGAAGATTATCGGCCCGATATTTATTATGGCAGTTCGAGCACTCAGCCATCGGATCCTTGAAGTTATCGACGTGACCGGATGATTTAAGCACCTTATATGGAGTTACAGATGGCGCATCTATCTCAAGAAATCCCATAGGCCTCACAAAGAGCTGGCGCCAGAGCGATGTAATACCATCAGTCAGTATAACCCCGTAAGGACCAAGTACGTAGAACCCGCTTGAACCACCATATACATCGTAGGCGGGCCAGAAATAACCTTTAGTCTTTGCGAGGTTTAACACTTCGTCAAGCTTGGACATTACATCCACTTCCTACTAATCAGCTATTCTTAAACCTTATATCCACGCTGGTTATAACGACCGCGTGAACGAAATCATCATCCAATATGCGGACCTTTTCTACGGTAACAGGGTACTTGCGTTAACCGGTTGCCATATGACACCCAGGGCTGGGCCCAGCTGTGAAATTAATGTACTAGTTTATCCAGCAACTGGTGAAAGAAAGGTAGTTAGAAGTGGAAAATCGTTGGTCGAGTTCATACCTACAAGCATCCCCCTCAGTTTACCGGCCAGTCATAGTGTCCCTGTAAGAGATTTTGACTTTAAGTACAACGAATTGGTTGACAGAGATGAAGGCAGGTTCTATGGAAAGGCCTTGCGCGCGTCGCTGGAATCAGCTATCAGGGCCTTGGTCCTTGGCCGTCAAGTAGATATCGACAGGAAGAGGCCGTTCGTCATAATGGCTGCAACACACCTAGCTGACGCTTACCTACTGTCGAAGATGGAAGTGCCTTCACCATCTCATATTTACAGGCAGTTAAATGAAACCGCCCCCGATAAAGTCCTTATCCTTTCTAAGGTATTCGAAGAGGACGTCGCCTTTGGGTCGCTATTGTGGGGGAGGGCGGCTGCCATTCGAAGGACGTTGAACAGAACGGATGGTGAGCTGTTTATAGGAAAGTTTCAGGATCATTTTAAGAGCGGCCGTAATCCCGAAGCTAACTTCTACTTGATGCACTCTCTGCAACTGCTGACTCCAGAGCAGATACCGCGGCTAGGTAGGACCTGGCTTTCCGGAGAGGATATATTCAAAGAAGAAGATTCCCTGCTCAAGGAAATCAAGGTGTTAAGTCAAAAGGCCCCTTAGGGGCTGGCGCTGGACCTGTATCGGATATATGGTTTAAGCATTCGATGGGATCGCTTGGATGTGACCTACGGTAATCTTTTGCTATCGATATTGCCTCTTCCTGACTTGATATGCCAAAAAACCATCCCAGTTCGGCCGCCCTTGGGCTCCGTACAAAAAGATACTGGAAAAGCGATGTAAAATTCTTAGGCCTCCTCATAACACTGCCTGATTCAAAGTCCAGTATGGTAACGCTCGCTTCACCAACTATCAGATGATCATCAGGGTTACTCAACTCCCCATGATCCAAGCCGATGGAGTCGAGCTTCCATGTTTGACGTAACGCACTCCCAACAACCTCTTTTATTATCTCCGGTTTAGTTTCCCGTTTAAGCCAACCTGTAAACCTTTCTCCTTCGATCATTTCCATTACGATGAAATATTTATCCGTAGCTATCAGCCTTGGTCCGATGCTGATAGAATTAGCCATTTTAAGAAATTTGGCTTCCCTGATAAGCCGATCTTCCATAGTATCCGTCCGCAGTACCTTTATGGCAACCCTTTTTCCACCGGATAACGAACCGCTTAGAACTACGCTCTTATGCCCCTTACCAACTATTCTTTTTAGCTCGATATCAACCATCCCTACTGATGACAGTCGACCTAAAATAGATAACGCTCTTTCGCTGTTAAACAGCGGGAAAGAAAGATATTTTAGATCATCCCCCGTTACTGCATCAATAATCATATATCAACAGCTTCAATTGATGCGGCTATTCTAGAACGATCTGGCCTGAGCTTGTGTAATATAGTATATCTGTCTGGCCTGAGGTCAGGCGCCCTCACAACAGCCGCAATGAGTTCATCCTTTGTTATTCCCATATCCAAGAACTTGATCGGAAGGCCTGCGACCTTCAGCTTTTCTATCAGAAGCCTCCAATTCATTCCATAAAAATAACTTATTAATACCGCTGCAAGCCCAACCTTTTCGCCGTGTACCCCCTTTTGTGGAGCGATTTCCCCTAAAGCATGAGAAATTAGATGCTCGCTGCCGCTACACGGCCTGCTAGACCCAGCTATCCCTGCTGCCACGCCAGCGCTTATCAAAGCTTCGACTAGACCTCTTATTCCTTCTTCGTTGAGCTGGTTTATTTTGGCGGCATTATGCATAGCGTGATTGGCGCTTGTCAGTGCCAGCCTAGCAGCGTAATCACCATAATACTCCCCCATATCTCGTCTAGCTAAGCGCCAATCTCTTACCGCTGTCACCTTGGCCATCAGTTCGCCTACACCGCTTATTATCTGATCCTTTGGTGCACTACGAATTACATCGGTGTCCGCCAATACTGCTACCGGCGGTCTCACCTTGAGTGAATATGGTTTATCAGCCCCCCTTAGGGAAGCCATGGGGCTTGCTATACCGTCCTGTGAAGAGTTGGTTGGGACACTTATATATGGTACACTGAGCCTGTATGAAACCACCTTGGCAACATCCATGTTCTTGCCACCACCCAATCCTACTATGAAGTTTATCCCCTTTCCAATGTAATTAGCTGTTAGAGTTTCCACGACCTCCACCGTTGGCTCTTCGACCATTTCTATCTCAAGATCTACCCCACCCAAGCCATTTGAAAGTTTTTCACCAAACAACGGCCAAACATGAGGCCCTGTTACGACCAGCCCCCGCCTCCCCATTTTAAATGTCTTAGAAATGAGATCCGAATTATCCAGGATCCCTTCCCCCATCAGCACCATGCTGGGTAGCTCCATCAGATGATCCATACTAGATACCCTTTCCACCATCCATGAACGCCTTCACTTCCTCAATACTATCCTTCAATGCCATTTGGTCTGAAACTCGCACGCGGTAATCGGATTTAATGGGGTTACCGTCTAGATAAACATCCTTGATAATCGAAGAACTACCCCCGTATACAATTGATGAAAGCAGGTCCCACGTAACAGGAAGCCTATCCAACCCTATCGATATAAAATCAGCTGGATAACCGCTTTCCAACTTTCCCGAGCCTACGCCCAACGCATGATGACCAGCTTCAGTGGCCATATAGAGCACTTCCCTGATCCCCAATGCTGAAGGGTTCCTTGTGGATGCCCTTGAAAGGTAAACCGCCATTCTCATCTCTTCGAACATATCGAAGTCTTCACCGCTGGCCGGCCCGTCAGTCCCTAGACCAACCCTTATACCTTCCCCCAAGAGATTAGATACTGGCGCTATCCCCGAGCCTAACCTAGCGTTGGACCTAGGACAGTGAGCTAATATTGCCCCAGAATCCCTTACCAGTCCGATCTCCTCTTCCGTTATATATACTCCGTGTGCAGCGATTAATCTCTCATTTAACAATCCAACCTTTCTTAGGTATTTGAATGGTGAAAGCCCGGTTCCCTCCTTCAGTTTTAAAACCTCATCATTAGTCTCTGAAACGTGAGTCTCCACAGGATATCCATCTAACTTTGCGAGCTCACGGAGCAATTCCTCACTGCAACTATAAGTGGAATGGGGGGCAAGTGCCATCCTTGCACCGGCTGATGTTATCAGATCTTCATAATGTTTAACCATTTTTATACGACGCCAACTTTCATCCTTCATCTCCTTATAGCTTTCCAGAAATGCAAGGCCTATGGTCGCCTTAACCTTGAAAAGCTTGAGCGCTTCCAGCATCGGCATTACATCGTAAAAATCTATAAATGATGTAATGCCGGAGTTCACCAAGTCATATAACCCAACTACGCTTCCAGCCCTGAGCTGATCGTGGTTAAGCCTGCCCTCGATCGCCCACATGTCATTTAACCATAGATCTAATGGCTTCCCTTCAGCGACCCCCCTGAGCATAACCATGGCCACGTGTGTATGAAGATTTGAAAAGCTCGGCATTACTAGGGAATTCCCTAGGTCTACCGTTTTCTCCGGCTTCCACTCCTTCCTTAACCCGTTATCTGCGCCCACCCCTTTGATTATGCCGTCTTCTACCATCATTGAGGCGTCCTTAATGATCGCAGAGCTCGCGCTTGGAAGAAGAAGCCTTGATCTGTAGAGCGTCTTCATCCTATTTTTAGGGTAGATACTTCTCTCTATATATTACTTCCTTTATACCCTTGATTAAATCGAATATATCGTTTGAGGTAGCCCTCTTGATATACTGGAGCCCATCCATAAGTTCCATGCTCTGAGGCACATCTATTGTCAATGTTTCTTGGGCGATCTCAAAGGTGGTTTCTTCAACCTTAAAACGCCTTTCAATGAGCGCTTTTACCATCTCATTGATTTCCGTTAACTCCTTCGTAACTTCAATATCGTATATAATGGTCCTGCCAGCAAGCCTATTATTATAATCAAGTTGCACCCTACCACTCCCTATCGAAACGACGTTGGCGATCTTATCATCAACCTGTATCTGGCTTCCAATTGTCAGTTCATCGGCCTTTGATCCAAACTTCCTGATGGATATGGATTTTATCTTATTTGGATCTCTTACCCCAAATCCCTTTTCTGGGGGTATTTCGACTGTAGTTTTGTCGCCTACCTTGGCCTTCAGTAGTGCTTCATCAAGGCCCTTTAAGACCCAGCCTTTGTTCACCGCCACAAGGTGAGGCTCATACTTCTTTGTCTGATCGTAGTGTCCAAGTTTCTTGGCCTCTTCTTCATATGTAGTATCCAGTAACTCTCCGCTATCCTTTATTCTCGCTGTATAAGCTAGATAAATTAGCGACCCTTCTTCCAAAACAAATTCACCTATACCCAAGCCTACTGCGCAAGGGCAGTTAATATTTCTTTGGCCCTGTCGATGGCCTTATCCACATCGTTCTTGTATCCTAAGGAATTTAATGAATGACCTACAGCTGCGATTGTCGGAAGTATCTTGTTCTTTGATATAGTGCCCATATTGCCTATCCTGAATATCTTTCCCTTAACTTCCCCAAATCCACCTGCTATAACTAGATTGTAATCATTTTCCAAAGTGGACCTGAACTTGGCGTCGTCTATTCCTGGTGGATATTTTATACTTATTACTACATTTGATCTCAGCTTTTCTTCAACGAACGGTTCTAGGCCCATTTCCTTAAAAGCTTCATAATAAGCCTGAGCGCCGGTCCTATGCATCTGAATCCTCTTATCCATCCCGTCCTGCACTATTCTAGCAAGAGCTACGTCCAAAGCGTAAAAGAGAGGCAATGCTGGTGTAAATGGTGTTTCCAGCTTGCTCAGGTAATCAACATATTTACTGTAATCGAAATATGTAGAATATGGCCTATTCTTCTTAACGTAATCAATCACCTTATCACTAACACCCACTAAAGCCAGCCCTGGCGGAGTGAATAGTGCCTTCTGGCTTCCCGCGATGACTATATCCATATTCCATTTATCCTGAGGCAGCTCATCACCTCCTAGCACAGATATTGAATCTGCTATATAGAAGAGCCCGTATTTAACGGCCAGCTCCCCCAGCTCCTGCGCCATCCTATATGTCGTGCCAGGTGAAGTATCGTTGTACACCAAAAATATGCTCTTTGCGTCATTATTCAGTTTAATTGAAGCTTCTATCTGATCAATTGATGGTGCTGTTCCGAACGGCGCGTTAACCCTGATCGCCCTACCGCCAGCCTGATCTATCTGTTCAGCCAGCCTTCCGCTAAATTCTCCAAAAACAGGTACTATTGCCTTATCGCCTGGCCTTATTATATTAAAGACGGCAGACTCTGCCCCACCCGTACCAGATGAACTCAAAACCACCACATTATTCTTGGTCTGAAATACCGTCCTAGCATTATTCTCAATGCTGGCCATTAATTCATGAAAATCTGCACTTCTGTGGTTTATTATAGGTTTACTCATTGCAAGGAGAACGTCGTCTGGCACATCTACCGGGCCAGGCAACATTATTATCTTTCTTTTGATATCAACCAATTATTCTCACGCCTACAGGTGTTCTAAGTGCTCTCTATTTAAATTTTTGCTGAACGAAAGGATGTATATTGATAGGTTAATAGACCATTATCAGCGGCGGATAAATCTACTGCAGTTCAGGCATGGTACGCCTGAGCTGGCTTGACTTTAGCCTGTATGCCAAACGCCTCATCTTTATCCAGTGCGAACCTGCCCAGTATACCTTTCCGCAATTCCTGCATCGGTAGAATCTTCGATGAATCTCAAGCACCTTTGGAGGTATGCCATTTAACACACTCTTTGGAACCAGCTCAAGTTCACCATTACAGGATGTGCACCTTGAGTGGCTTAACGAGGGAATGACTCTTAGGCCCCCGAAGATCATCTTTAATCTTGACACCTCCCCTATCCCCTTTACTATAATCGCTGACTCCCCTTTCTTAA
>JAJZYL010000034.1 GCA_021798095.1 archaeon
TACATCTTTTCTTGGCCCGACCCTCTTGATCAGCCGGTAGCTGGTCCAGCAGGCGGGGTGATAATATAGTACGATCATATGTATGCTGAAAGGAACTCCATCTCTGGGTAGTTTTCGTGTATGTATTTTATTCTCTCGGCTCTGAGCTCGGCCATCCTCTTTTCGTACTGCTCCTTCTCGAACGCCCTGTGGATATCGAATTTCCCCTCACCATCCAGAACGTCCATCCTGAGGATTTCATCGTGCCTCCATTTGGACCCGCCCCTGACCACCGCGTAAAGTGAATCCAGAGTGACCCTAGGCGTGATCTTCGAGTCCCCGACGCTTCCAGTGTTCACCAAATAGGCGCTCATAGAGCTGTTGATCTTCAAGAACTGATATAGGATCAGCGCGTTCTTCCACTTCGGCTTTATTATGAAAGGATCGAAGCCGAGCGTCCTAACCGGCCTGTTTACAAGCGATTTATCCTCTGTGCCGGCTGAGGTCATCACCGATTCGCCAAGCAGGAAATAGGCTGCCGCCTGCTCCGGGCAGCTGAACTTCGAAACTACAGGCATATCGTTCCTCCTCGTCAGAAAGAACAGATAATTGACAGACCCTATATCGAACAGGTCATCTGATAGCTTAACGCTCCTCTTGATGGCTATGGCCCTCCCGTTCGAGGAAACTGTCAAATCGGAGAAGTCCACCTTGCCTCCCTTAATTGTAACGTTCTCAAGAATTGCGTCGTGGTGCTCCAGCCCTGAAGCGAGGATCGGCAGGGATGGTATGCTGTCGGTCTTGGGATAGAAGTTCATCTCCGTTCCGAACGCCCTTCCGCTCGGCGTGAGGATCATTATGTCGTCCTGCCTTACGATGGTCTCCACCCCGTCATATTCCTCCTTCGACACGGTTAGCGTGCTCTTCCCTGTTCCGCTGAGGCCAAATATCAGGGCCCCCCTCTCCACCATCCTGCCATCCTCCGACCACCTGTAAACCTTTCCACCAGCGTGTAACCCTATCATGTTGAGCCTTTCCCTTGCGAAATGCATGCCGAGCCTTAGCGCGCTCATCTTGAGTTCGCCATAGTAATCGGAGCCCAGTATAAGCGTAGAATAATTTAGCGGGTCCACGTATACGGCCGTCTCCGGCCATTCGGGGATGTCCACAAGCCTGATATCGGGCTCCCTATCCTCGGGGGCTGGAAAGTAGTTCCTCATGAACATCAACGCGAGGTGCGGATACTTCGTGCTTATTAGAAGCTCCGACTTGAGCCTTAAAGATTGAGAGGACCCGATGGCCCTGTCGATCAGGTAGTAGGATCCAGTGCCAGCGGCCCTCCTCACCGATTCAAATATGTCATCTGGCTGGGTGGTAAGAGCGTTGATATCCTCCACGGTTTTGTCCGGGCTTCTAGCCTTGACCTTGGAATTGAACGCCATTATACCCATGTTGTTTGCGATTGAAAACCTTGCTGCCTCCCTTTCGATCAGCGGCTCCCCGGGGTTAACTATTATCCTTCCGTGTTCACGGATATAGTGAAACAGTTCGTCGATTCCAGCCATGCGACACCCACGAATTGAATATATTTAACTTTAATCCCAGTTTAGACATTGCTGTAGCGGAACGATAGCTTGATTTATATAACCTGCTTACTCCCTGGCATCATGTTATATAAGAAATTCGGAGGGGACGGCCCCGACGTGTCAGAAGTTGGGATGGGCACCTACTACGATGCGGGATGGATAGTCGCAGCGCGTATGGGCTGGCTGCGAGGAAGACAACAGAAGATAAAGGCCATCAAGGCTGGCCTGGAAGGAGGGATAAACCTCATAGATACGGCGGAGATATATGGTTCGGAGCCGTTAGTAGCCGAAGCCATAGCTGGATATGATAGGCGGAAGATTTTCCTGGCAACAAAGGTATGGTCAAACCATCTTCATCGTGGCCACCTTATTAGGAGCCTTAACAGGAGCCTTGAGAGGTTAAAAACCGACTATGTGGACCTTTATCAGGTGCACTTCCCCAACCGCGGGGTAAGCATATCCGAGACGATGGGCGCGATGGAGGAACTGGTGGACCAGGGGAAGGTGAGGTTCATAGGCGTCAGCAACTTCTCCCTCGAAAGTATAATTGAAGCAAAGAGCGCCCTAAGGAAACACGGGCTGGCTGCCGTTCAGCTCAGTTACAGCCTAGCGAACAGGGGTATTGAAAAGGATATCATCCCATACTGCGAAAAGGAGGGGATCATGCTGCTGGCATACTATCCTCTAGCCCACGGCAGGCTGGCATCAGCCAGAGGCGACGTACAGGAGCTTGCAAGAAAATACGGAAGGACGATGGCACAGATGGCCCTGAACTGGCTTATATCCAAGCCGAACGTGCTTCCTATCCCTCGCGCTTCGACCGAGGAGCATGTAACGGAGAACCTAGGAGCCAGTGGATGGAGCATGTCGGACGACGACAGGGCTTTACTCGAAGCAGCCCTTCAGAAGTAAGAACGCAGTTAATTAAGAAAGGGCCTATGCGAGTAAGTTTGTCGGCGGCCGTTGGTTTGTGACCTAATTAGCGTTAATGCTGTTCCTGCCCGCGGGATAGGCCTTGTCCGTCAGTCCTTCACTACATCAATGGATCGATGTCTATTATGACGAAATAAGGATCATTAGGTTAACCCCGGGTGTAGATTGTGGAGTTGCAGACCTCCTGCTTATTTCGCCCTCCATACTCTCAAGGCCTGCAGTCAATATAGTTAGGGCAAGAAGGCATCACAAAAGCGGAATGCCTTGAATAAGTATGTTTGAGGCGCAGGGCATCTAGCTCGGGGAGCTCAACTGCAGAAGGATGAGCTTTGCAAGGTATTGGCCGGAGATATATTCATCTGTGCAGAGAGGCTAAGTTATGAACTAGGGGTATCTGAATTTACAGCTTCCCCTGAACCCCTAACATCTCGATAAGAACCTGTCCGTTATTTACCGTATCTCCTTCGCTCACCAATATATCCTTAACAATCGCCTCCCGCTCCCCCCTTAAAATCGACTCCATTTTCATGGATTCCACAACAAGGAGGGCCTGACCCGGCTTGATGTGATCCCCCTTACCAACCATCACCCGTGTAACCCTGCCCGGCAGGGGAGAACGTAGGGTTTCTAAAGCTGGAGCCAACTGCCTGGTTGGGCGTGAAACCAGGGCCCCAGAATCGACACGTTGGAATGTCATCTCCTCGCCATCTACCAAAATGGATACTTTAGATGGCAAAAGCCGAAGAATGCTGACGGACAAGGTCCTGTCATCAAGGTGAACTAGGAATGTGCCTGGCTCCGTAGCGTTCTCGATCTTGATGCCCATTGCTTTACCTCCGAGTTTAATGCGGAACCTATCACCCTTGCGCCCCACGTACAGAGTAATCGGGCCTTGCTCAGAAAGGAACTCATATCGCTTCATAAAACCTGCCACTCATCGAATGGGCCGGCTCAGCCCGTCCATTATGCTCGTTGCCGGTATAATTTGGCTTTGCGCGCAGATCCATTTCCATCATCGTGGCAGCTATGGCGGCGCCTACCTGAACGCTAAGCGCCCTTTCCCGAAATACCGTATCTACCAGTTTCTGCCTTATGTCCCCGTTTTCAACAGACATCGTATTCAATCCGCCCCTCAACAGCCGCCTGTCGTTAAGGATGATTTTGTGCAGGGGGATGGTAGTTTTAATCCCTCTTACATAGAACTCGTCCAGTGCCTGTAACATCCTCGTCCGTGCGCCTTTCAAGTTCTCCCCCCAAGCTACCAACTTTGCCAGCAGAGGATCATAGTGACTGGTGATGGAGCTTCCCCGGGAAACAGCGGTTTCAACTCTGATACCCATACCCGTTGGAATGTGCCATTCTGTGATTCGGCCAATGGAAGGCAGAAGATCCACCGGGTCCTCGGCATTGATTCTGCACTCTATCGCGGCCCCCTTGAAGTGCACTTCCTCCTGATCCAGCACAATACCTTCGCCAGATGCTATCCTTAACTGTAGTTCCACCAAGTCGACCCCAGAGATCGCCTCGGTGATTGGATGCTCAACCTGTAACCTAGGGTTCACTTCAGTAAAATAGAAATTCTCATCAGTATCCATGACAAATTCAACAGTTCCAATGTTTTCATATGATAAACCTTTCATCAATCGTATGGCATAATCAAGCAGGCGCTCCCTTGATGCTTCTCGCAGGAGGGGAGCGGGCGTCATCTCTATCAGCTTCTGGTACCTGCGCTGAATGGTACATTCCCTTTCACCGAGGTGAATTACCTTTCCATGTCCGTCCGATGCGGTCTGCACCTCAAGATGGCGAACCGGCGAAATATATCGTTCGAGAAAGAAGCCCGATGGCCCAATCCCAACCCTCGGTAGCGCCTTAAACACCTCAGACATCTCCCCGTCATCGTTGATCGTCCTGATCCCCCTTCCGCCTCCACCGCGAACGGGCTTGAGAAGTATCGGATAGCCAAGCTCGTGGGCGATCCTTAGCGCCTGCCGTAGGCCGGTGATGGGCCCGCTTCCCTCCACCGTCGGTATGCCTCTGCTTTGGGCTATTCCCTTACAGGACACCTTGTTTGATACTGAAGCCAGGGTCCGAGGGGGAGGGCCTATAAACCTAATGCCGGCCCTTTCACATGCAGATGCAAACTTCCAGTCTTCAGACAGGAACCCGTATCCCGGGTGGACGGCGTCGGCCCCCAATTTTGATGCGACTCCGACCAACTGATCTATATCGAGATAGCCGTCCCCCTTTCCAGCAGTATTCAACCTGGCCGCCTTGTCCGCCATGCGCACGTGAAGGGACCCATTGTCAGGCTCAGAATATACCGCTATGGTCTCAATACCGAGAAGCCTACAGGTCCTAATTATCCTGGCAGCTATCTCCCCCCTGTTAGCTACGAGGATTCTCTTGAACAATCTAACCTGCCCATCCGCCTATAGCTGTATGTTGCCGTGCTTCTTGGCAGGCCTGAATTCGCTCTTATTTCTAAGGGACCAGAGCGCCGAAATGATCCGTGGCCTGGTGGCCGAAGGCCGTATAACTTCGTCTATTATGCCCCTGCCAGCGGCTTCGTAGGGGTTGGCGAACCTTTCCTTGTAATCCATGACCAGCCACCTCCTTAGAGCTTCCGGCTCACTGGAATCTTCGATCTGCTTCCTGTAGAGGACGCTGATGGCCCCTTCGGGCCCCATCACCGCTATCTCAGCGCCTGGCCAGGCATAGTTGATGTCGGCCCTGCTGTACTTGGAGCCCATGGCACAGTAAGCGCCGCCGTATGCCTTTTTCAATACAACTGTAACCTTCGGTACCGTGGCTTCGGAGTAAGCATAGAGCAGCTTGCTGCCGTGCCTAATCAGCCCATTCTGCTCCTGATCGACGCCTGGCATATATCCGGGAACATCCACAAAGGTTACTATGGGGATGTTAAAGGCATCACAGAACCTTATGAACCTGGCCGCCTTCACCGAACTGTTGACGTCCAAGGCCCCGGAAAGGACCAAGGGCTGATTGGCTACCACTCCAACTGTTTCCCCATTCATTCTCGCAAAGCCCACGATGATGTTTCCAGCCCATTTCTCATGGATCTGCATCAGGTCGCCGTCGTCAACGACCCTCTCGATTATCACACGGACGTCATATAGCGTATATGGGTCCTTCGGGGCAAGCCGGTCCAGCTCCTCGTCTTCATCTTCCCAAGAACCCTTCCACTCTAGCCTCGGCGACCTTTCTGAATTATTTTGAGGAAGGAAGGAAATCAACCTCCTGATCTGCCTGAGGCATTCCATCTCATCTTCACAAAGGAAGTGAGCCACCCCGCTTTTCGAAGCATGGGTGGCTCCACCCCCCAGCTCAATAGGGCTTGCCTTTTCCCCTATTACCGACCTGACCACTTCAGGCCCGGTTACAAACATGTAGCTGTTATCCCTTAACATGAAAACAAAATCCGTCATGGCTGGAGAATATACTGCGGCACCGGCACACGGCCCAAGTATCGCGCTTATCTGAGGTATAACCCCAGACGCCAGGGTATTCCTGAAAAACATTTCACTTACGGCGGCCAAACTTCCCACTCCTTCCTGTATCCTTGCACCTCCTGAATCGTTAAGCCCCACTATGGGAGCGCCGTTCTTTAGCGCTAGGTCCATGACCTTGGTTATCTTTTTCACATGGGCTTCGCCCAATGAGCCACCCATTACGGTAAAATCGTCTGCATATGTATAGACAAGCCTGCCATCGATCATTCCGTAGCCGGTAACTACCCCATCGCCGAGCGCGCTTTTTCCATCCTCCCCCTTTGTTCTGGCAGCCACGAACTTGTCAAGTTCATGAAACGTGTTTTCATCGAACAACCGCGCTATCCTTTCCCTGGCCGTCTGTTTGCCCTTCTTGTGCTGCTCCCTTATCCTATCAGGGCCACCGCCCATTTCTGCGACTCTATTGACCTCTTCAAACCTAGAGTAATCATCCGAAACCGCTAACCCGTTTTCTGGACGCAAAAGCGGTTCCTCCGAAGAAACTTCCACTGAAGTTCCATAACTTGCCCCCAGCTTACCCCCGTCTGCCTCGATCGCATCTTCGGCCTCTCGCCTGCGGGCCCTTAAAGTAACCATTTGACGCCTTGAACGGAGAAAATTATTTAAGCGTTGTTAAAAATGTCAAGTTTAGCCATAAACTACGTTAATTGACGAATAATGATAAACCAAGGACCAGCTACCATTCCCACGCGAACCTGTCTGCCCAGCTGTATCACCCCCCTTGGGGTTGTTCCTCATTCATCCATTCAATATCCTCCGGCCGCAGGGTCGATACCCTTCCTGCATGCCTGACCATGAGGCTGCCATCAGTGGCCAAGTCTTCGGCCGTGTAGATCCTGACGCATTTCTGGTCGATTCGCTTGATCCTTATCCTCCTGCCTATGGTCGTCGTATAAGCGCGAAGGTCCCCAATTAAGTCCCTATTCGCTATCAAGCTAGAATACAGATAGGAGAAATTACGCAGTATGGACCACCTGACAAGGCCTATCTCCACTCGCCTGCCCAGCTCCATAGCTATGCTGGTGGGCATCGTGCCTCCCCGCCTACGGCTTACCTCCCGGGGAGTGACGTTGACGTTAACGCCCACTCCGATTACCAAATATGATATCTGATGGCCGGCGTATTCGGAATGGGCTATGGTGCCCGCGAGCTTCCTGTAACCCACCATGACATCGTTGGGCCACCTTATGGAAGCCCGAAGTCCAGTCGCATCGAAGACGCCCTTGACAACTGAAAGTCCAGATATAAGTGGTACCAGAGCGATCGGAACCGCCCTCCTCGGGCGCAGCACTAAGGACATATAAAGGCCGCCAGCAGGAGACTTCCACTCCCTATTATGCCTGCCTACCCCCCTAAATTGAGTCTTAGCCGCTATTACAGTTCCCTCCCGGGCGCCATGAGAGGCAAGTTCGATCGCGGCTGCCTGTGTTGAACCAACCTCTTCAAGCTCGGAGACGAACCATCTGATCAATCTGTCCTCAACATTTAGTGTATAAACCTGGATTTAACCCTGCTGTCCATAGACCATATGCCTATCACTCCTAGGCCTCAGTGGAAGGCGCAGCCCACTCCGGCGTAGGCTCAGCGCAATCGGAATGGCAACTATGGCCTTAAGCACATCGATGCCGATGAAGGGTACTACGCCTATCAGGAAAGCCTGAAAAGGGGTCAATTTTGAGTATACCGCAAGCCACAGGAAGCCGACAAGGTATATGATAAGTAGAGTTGAGAATATGGCGGCCGAAACCCTCACGGCGTCGGCCTTCCTGCTCTCTGCTAGACTGCGGGCCAGTAGTCCCCCTATCAGCGTCCCGACAGGAAATCCAAGCAAATACCCGCCGGCCGGGCCCAGCATGACGGCGATACCCGAAGTGGCGCCGGCAAATACAGGAAGGCCAGCCACTCCCAGAAAAAGGTAAAGGAGACATGAATAGGTACCGTAGACTGGACCCAACATGGCAACTATAAGGAATACGACCATTACTTGTAGAGTTATGGGGATGGGCGTGAAAGGCAGGGGCACGCTGACCAGAGAGGCGATGCTCAGTATCGTGGCAAATATGGCCGAAAGCGCCAGCCCGCGCGTCCTATTGTAATGCCAAAATTTACTGGTGCCCCTCTGAGAAGTTATCGGTGCATCTGCGCTTGGACTGTCCAGCATGCATACCAGTCCGTCGGAAATAATTTTCACAGGCAGTATTCAGCTTTCAATTGCCTTATAATTCTTCCCCTGAAATTTGCAGATGAGCACATCAATATGAGCGCAGCCAGGCCCTCCGGTCTATTGCTCATGATCCGCCATAGTTACCTTCATCATCTATCATTATGGCCTGCCCACCCACCTACCTTATAATATTTAGCTCTCCTTTTACATCAATTACATACCTTCTCAAGAAACTAGATTCCTCTGAAAAAACAGATAAGTATTTAATACCATACCTTGGATTCAATCACCATCCTTGGAAAGGCTAGGGATAGAGCATGTAGATAAGGAGAGGAGACATGGCCGGCCCTTCAGCACCTTTACTCTATGGTTTGGGGCTAACCTGACTATAGCCGATTTCGCCCTAGGTTCACTGCTCTTTGGGCTCCCGTTATCATCCATTGTCATAGCAGTGGTTATCGGCAATATTGCAGGCGGGCTACTTGTGGGGCTAATGGCCTCCATGGGGCCGAACTTCGGCTATCCACAGATGATGATATCCAGGACGGTCATGGGAAGCAGGGGGAACATCCCCTTTGCCCTTGCGAATTGGGTGAGCACAGTAGGTTGGTTTACGGTCAACATCGTTCTCGGCGGATATGCCCTTCAGCTAGCCTTTGGCATTCCATTTTATGTAGCGGCAGGAATACTAGTCATCGCAGACGTCGGGCTAGCGATATATGGCCATGACGTGATCCACCTGTTCGAGCGGATCATGTCGATAGTGCTAGGTGTGATGTTCGCCGCTTTAGCGGTGATCGCCTATTTTAGAATGGGTAACAGCCTAGCTATATATAACTCTCACTCCTCCTTTAGCATCTACTTTTGGGCATTAGTTCTAGCCGCTGTTTTCTCATATATAATGAGCTGGGCGCCTTATGCCAGCGATTACTCGAGGTACTTACCAGAAAACACCTCCAAGTTCAAGATAATAACTTACACCACCGCCGGGGGCGCCATAGCTAGTGCCTGGGCCGAGCTGGTCGGATTTTTCGTTTATGTAGGTGCCAACAATCCTGGGCTTGGAGCTATCGCAGCACTTAAGCTCGTCTCGGGCCCCTACGCCCTGCTGGCCCTTCTAGCCGTGGTCTTGGGGGTAATGGCCGCAGATGCCCTTAATCTGTATACGAATTCCCTGTCGGCGCTGGTCTTATATAGAAAGGCAGGCAGGATGCGGACGGTCCTTCTGGCTGGGATAATCGGGTTCCTCCTTGCCCTTGTAGGCTCCTCTAATTTCAGCACCTTCTACCAGAACTTCCTGCTGACATTGGATTACTGGATAACCCCGTGGATAGGGGTCATGATGGGTGGGATTCTCGTATGTAAAATAAGGCCGGGAGTTGAAACAGTCCGAGGTTACATTGGAGTAGGTCTCGGCTCCTATCTAATTGGGCTACTCGCTTCGCTACCATTTATGAACCTAGAATCCTATGGAATAGCCTACGTCGGACCTGTGGCGGCCTCGATCGGGGGAGCTGATTTGAGTTACTTTGTAGCCTTTATGGTTGCGCTGGCGGCCTATGTTTTACTGATGCGATGGCTGAAAGAGAAGAGGGAAGGCCGGGTGCCGATAAAGGGGCCGGAATGATGTCAAAGGCAGTGCTGGACTAGACGTTAAGCGTGGATAACGGCATAATTCCTTCTAAAATTCTGTATGCCGCACAGTTAGGCACGACGCGTTCGTGAAGCCCCACCTACTAGTTCTAGCGTTTAATTTTAAACGCGTGGTGTTATCCATTGGTCATCAAGAGTCGAGTGACGTTCATCCCTCACGCTGATCTCTACGTAGAAGGTGGCTATTCTAAACTGTGACCGCCGTGCCCTGCTGGTAGAATGTCCGCTTGCATACGCCATCTAATCTATCACGGGCTTCGGCAGGTCAAGCGCCCTCAGGTGCTCGGAGGGGCTGTAGACGCCTTCAATGTTAACCTAGGAGTACATTTAGCGGAAATTTAAAAGGGGCATATGCTTCTGCCCCT
>JAJZYL010000035.1 GCA_021798095.1 archaeon
CTTTTTCAGTTTAAAGAGGACCAGAGGCACGCCTACGCTCATTTCCCAGGCGGTGATGCCGTTGTGTATGACCTCCATTATATCCTCCTGGGCGCAGTGCAACTTGGCATTCTCACTAAGCAGGTACCTGAACCTAAAGGCAAGGCTCTTGACACGTTGTGAGTAATAGCTGACTACAAAGGGGGCCGTCTCAAGCGCATTAGAATTTACATCAGCCATTTCGACCAGCTTCTCTAGATCATCGCCCAACGACCTGAACGAATCGGATAACTGGCTCGCTATATCCAGCCCAAAAGCACCGTCAACCACCGACGAAAGGCACGAAATAAGGTATGGGAATCCCATCCTAGTCGAAGGCGCCTTCTGAGTTTCGATCACTTCTACCCCGAGGCTGTTGGCCTTCCGGGTAAGAAGCCCTCCACCGCTTATAGCAATGCAGCTGTAGCCGGCCTCCTTGGCCTTTCCCAGCATATATGCAGTTTCTGGCGTATTTCCGGAGTGGCTCACGGCTACAAAAAGCGTATCTTCGGATTTCCGGGGAAGGTACAGGCCATCGATTGAAGAAAATGAGGCCTGTTCCCCAAGCAGGTCCTTCATAAAGAGGATGGGCACGAGTGACGCCCCTGCTCCAAACGCCACAACACTGCTATGCGCCCTGACCTTGGGCGCTTTTTTGATGAATATACTTGGCCAGTTCAGATAGTAATTTATCATCCCCCCTCTATCAAAAGATTCGTATGACATACCATGTGATGCCAATTTCAGGTATTTAACATTTGACGAGGTGGCTCATGATGAGGCATTGGCTATCTTTGCGGCCTCCTTTAAGAGAAGCCTCTCGCCAGCGGTCAGTGAGAGGTTCCTCCTCCTTTTCATCCTGTCCACGATCTCTAGCAGCTTATCGATGTCCATAATGCTTCCATCCACAAACCTGAACGGAGCAACGTCGGATCTGACGGCTCCTTCTACATGTGATGCAGCGCCTATTGATACTCCGCCAAATAGTGAAGTGTTGATGGACACCCTTACGTGATCTGCAACAAATGCACCCAGCTTGATCATCCCGGTATCATACGATTTCCCTCTGGCTCGAATTGTTCCATATGTGTTTTTAAGATCGCTGACGGTCGAGCCAGCGCCAACATTTACGAAATTGCCCACATATGAATGGCCGATATAACCGAAGTGTGCCTTATTGGTATAGTTGCCTATTATGGTGCTGTCAACTTCGCCGCCCACTCTGCAGTTTTCCCCTATTACGGTATTCGAATTGACCCTTGCAGATCTTATAACTGTGCCCTTTCCTATTATAACCGGACCCACGATCCTAGAGAAGGCTTCAATCCGTACATCATCACCTATCTTCACCCCTCCTCCTTCAGCGCTGATGCTTACTGGCTCCTCAACCCTTACACCCCGGCCGATTTCAACCCCATTGGCGGGGCCGTTTTTTGAAGTTTCCAAAGCCTGTACAAGCTCCCATGGGCCATCGATCAGTGACTCATGTGTCTCCAGGCGTTCGAAGTCCTTGATCAGCGACAGGTTCCCCCTGGCCGAAACAAGCCTGCCGCCCTGATATAGGGCCTGACCGGGCCTAAGGTCTTTGGCCAGTCGTAAGGACGAAGGTCTGATGGAACCGTTTATTGCTAGTTCTGCATCGCCGAAGTCATCTAAAAATCCCGCTATTGTTCCCCTGAATCTGATCGGAAGCTTATATCCCAGAGGGGTACCTAATTCCGCTTTGATCTTCTCTCCTATCCTTTCAAAACCGTAGTATAACTCATGTGATGGCGTCAGGAGTGTCAGGGGCGCCAGAGGATTTGGATACTCTTCTTCAAATATTACATAATTCACGGTATATGGCCCATCTCCTCTACGGCGGCCCTCGTCGCCTTCAGATATGACCTGCGATTGCCCACGTCAGTAAAGGACTTGACTCGGTCGAATACCGCTATTCTCTCCTTCATCCTAACTGCTCGGTTGACTGCCTGATCCATGCCAAACCTTCCCTCCTCTGGCACATATCTTAAAAAGCTAGGGTCAAATATGAATGCACCGGTTGCTATCAGCGAACTTTCGTTCGGCTTTTCAATCCATTTCTTTAGAAGCCCATTTTGCGCCTCCAAGATCCCGTACTGCGAGCTTTCAGTATAACGGTAGGCCAGAATTGTGCAGAGCGCCCTCTTATCCCTGTGGACCTTGATTGCTTCTGATAGCTCGCAGTCGATGATCGAATCTGCGTATACAGCGACAAAGGTCGAGCTTTGATCGGCTGCCGCCCTCTTTAGCTGGCTAGCTGTTCCAGCCGGTTCTGGTTGAATATCGTAGCTGAGCCTTGCACCCATGAATTCATCCCCAATTAACAGGCGGTAAAGGTTAGCCTTTGACGATATGGAGATGGTAACATCAGTGATTCCACCCTTTACGAGCCACTTTAGTACCCTTTCAATAACAGTGTCGTTGCCTATTGAAAGCAATGGCTTTGGCAGGATCAGGGAATAGGGATATAATCTAGTGCCCAAACCTCCAGCTAGGATATAGGCCTTCATGCCTGCCTATTGCGAAAGGTTACTAATTTACTTTTGTATGACTGAAACAGGGCCATTCGATTTCTAGGCCCGCATTGATACTATAGAAGAGGCGTGAGAGCTGCTTAGGTTAAGGTTACTGCCCATCCTATGCCGAGAGAAGCCCTTCGAGTTCGTTCCAACTGATCTTGCTCCTATTAACCCACATGAACTTGTTCCTTAGTGAAGCTGAGTAGACCTTATCAAGGGTTAACTGGCTTTTGTCGCACCATCCCTTGATCACTCTTGGGTCAACGTAATTCTTGAAAGAAGTTATTAAATTATAGTCCCTAGACATTCTGGCGAACTTGAGCCCCATCTTGTACTTGTTGATAACCTGCAGGCGTCTCTGTTTTGCCTTCGGCGTTTTAGGCGGGTTCTTTCGCAGATTATCGATCCTTTCCTCCAATCTCCTCATCCTCTCGTCCCAATTCTTGGGAGGGGTTCTCTTATGATTTAGCGCTATAGCGGCATTGAGGTTAGCCACTTTTGTGTGATATATCTTCTCATATTCTGGCAGTTTATCCGGCCTTTTTACAGAGTTCAGATATCTGAAGACTTCAGTGGTTCCCCTGTAAGTCCTGAACACCTTTGCCGTTAAACCCTTGACTTTTTTGCCAAGGAAATTATTTACGTTCCTTGATGTAATTCCGGCAAATAGCAGGGGGGTGTCACCGTCATCCATAAAGGACCGGAGATTGTTAGCCAGTGAAGCCGGCGGGTCCACTATCTCCTTTTCCCAATGTACGCTATCCTTGCCAAGGAAGTCGAACCGGATCCTGTGATCTATAAAGGAGACGTGTTCCTTTCTCAGCGTGGTAGCCCCAACGGTATCTGCCTCCTCCTTTGAGTCCTTCTCATCACCAACCCTCATGGAGAGCGAATCTATAAGGTAACACGCGGTGGCCACCTTGCGCGTTGTAATGTCCTTGGCATCCAATCGCTCTATTATATATTTCCTTATTTCGCTCATCCTTTCTCCAAGCTTGAGAGCTCTGTCGTACTTCTCCTTGTTCCTCTGTTGTGAAAGCCTTGAACTTTCATGAAGCCAGACGTACTTCCTCTTGCCCGTAAGGCGATCGTCCCAGTAGGCTATCCACATGGCATCTGGTCTGCTGATTACGCATTTCCAGTTACCTTGTGGGATCGGGGCCCCTTTGTCTAGGTTCAGGACTATATCAGATTCTGATATGGGGGGCTTCCAGCGCCCGCGCAAAGGGTGATTCCCTCTTCCTATGAACAGGCCGGGTGGTTCGACAGCCCAGTTAGCTATAGGAACCGCCTTACCATCCATCAACGCAAATCCATACTTTTCTTTAAGCTTCTCCCTTGCTTCCTTTTTTAAGGCTCGTTCCTCCTTTGAGAGGTCCTTCTTTGTCATCCTATCCTGTTCGATGGTCTTTACAAAATCCGAAAAATCCATATCCTTTATCCTTGTTCGGCGATAATCTTCGGGTAGCTTTGGTAGGAAATCGCGTTCAAAGTTGGCGACGAACGTATCATCCACGGTACCCAGCTTTCTCGCATATGCGAAGGCCATCATTTCTGCTTCATCGGATAGCTCAATGGGCCTCCCCCCGATCCGGAGCTTGGTGCCCCTGTGGCTATACCTCTCTCCAGTGTAAACACCGTTGTGCCTTAGCGTGCTCCAGTAAGAAGCCATTCCCCTCATTCCACCTCTAGACCTTGAACCTCAGCAGCGCTGCGATCCCTCCCAAGCTCTTCAACCATATCTTCGTATTGTGCTCGGCCATAAATATCTTGACCTTCCCCTTCTTCCTTTCAACATCCTCCATAAGCGAAATCGTCCTCCGTCTTATTTCCAGGTCTGAGGAGTGAAGGACGTCATTGGATACCATTAAGGTTTCAATTGCACCAATTTTGCTGGCTTCTTCTATGTCCTTGATCCCATACAATACGGCGCCATCCTTTGAAATTCTCCTGTTAAACTCCTCCATAAGCCTGTCCTCTTCAACTATATCGAATTCCCTTAGAAGCTCCTGCAGGGCCCCTTTTTTAACCACCTCATATATGCCCTTTACCCCTCCATAAGAAGTATCCATCAGATCTATGTTAATAGCTGGGTTGATGTCCAGAACGGCCCGCCTTACCTGCTCCTTAAGGAACGCCGGGCCTGCGATTATGACCTTCCTTGCTTGAATTGAGCCAGATTTTTGAATGATTTCCTTCGCGAGCATCTGCAATTTGCTGGATTTATACTTGCCCTCTAGCTCGGGCGTCCCTTTTATGTGGTAATCTATTGATATTTTTTCGAGGATATCCAGGCCATAGTTCATGAGCTTAGCGGCGGCGAAATCTTCACTATCTACAGCGCAGATCATTATTGAAGTTGTGACCCTCCTTTCCGCGTCCTTTAACCTTCGTATATCCATATCGATCCAGCTTTCGTCCTTATAAATCGCTATCTCATCCCCACTGGAAATGGAAATGGTGTGATTTTTGCCTAGGACGTCAAATTCTTCGGGGCCTGCAGTGACAATGCCGTGTACCCTTAGCCTGTTGGCCATGGGTTGCAGCTCCGCCCATTCAATTTTTACCTCTAAGAACATGGACCTCCTTTTGCTGGAGCTCCCCTCCTTTATTTCTCTGGTAGTTCTACCTATTAACCTATCTCCCTTATATAGCACATTGTAAAGGTCCCAGAGATCATCTTCGCCGTCTACCCTGAGCTTCAAATAGTGAGACTTCGGGTCCAGTTCTAGCAGCTTCAATTTATACCCCGACTCTGTAATTGGGCCTTTAAAAGCATATGCAAATTAACCGAGCCCATATTACGCGGCTTTAGCGGTATGCGTTTTCAACTTCCTCGTTTGGTATTTACATTAGTTACACGTTCTGGCATGCCTTATACATAAAAGCGTAGTCTTTACCCCTTTAAATCAGAAGCAAACGCCGCATATGTTAACACTAACCAACTATAGCTGATAGATCTGGCGAGCAAAGGTTGCAGAATGCATTTATATGTACGGGTCAGATTGATTTTACAGTAGGTTATTAGCGTTAGGCATATTGTGCTCAAGTTTTAACAGCGTATAATTGTATCCTGGTAGGCGGGCGCTCGGCCTTCCCCTTGATTTTATCCTTTGATTTTACTGTATATGGTTTGGTTATGCCTCCAGGTTAGTAAACGGAAGGCATACCAGTAGTAGTCAAATCCTACTTGCCCAACAGTTTCCAGGACATAACTATCCCCACGGCTGAGAGAACTACTGCGAAGCCCACGACCACCGAAAAGTCCATCCATAATGGGAACATGCCCGTGGCTCCAATAAGGAGCTGCCTGATTCCATCGATAGAATAGCTAACCGGGTTGAACTTTACGACCGTCTGCAGCCATGATGGCATTATCTTCACTGGGAATAGTGCATTACTGGCAAATAGCAGAGGCAGGTTTAGCAGGTTTATCACCATCATCTGAGTCTGCCAGTTGGAGGACCTCAGGGAGAGCGCTACGAAAAGCGCAGATAGGCCCATCGATATCAAGAATATAATGATAAATGTACCCGCTAACCCCAGCGCGGTCAAGCTACCCACGTTCATGCCAAGCGCTATGCCGATCAGAAGAACCGCTGCAGCTTGGACGAGGGATCTTATCACGCTCTGCAGCACCTTACCCATGATTATTGCACTTCTGCCCACGGGCGTACTAAGGGCCTTGTTCATGAAGCCGAACCTCTTATCCCATACTACTGACATCCCGCTGAACGTGGAACTGAAAAGCACTACGAATATCAGCATCCCAGCCACTAGGTATGAGAAGTAGCTGGTCGTGCCGAAGAAGTAAATCATGATCTGATTGGCGCTGGCTCCGCTCGACCCTGCGCCCGCTGTAATAAACGAGCTGAAGTTCAGAGCTTTCCCAAATAGTGCAAGCCATATAACTGGCTGCACTAGCGACATAATCAGCTGATAGGGATTGGTATACCACTTCTTTAGGTCCCTGTTGGTCAGAGCCCAAAGGCCGTGTAATGGGCTCGTGTTTAGCTTTGGTGCTGGCATGGATGCCCTTCTAGTTCCTCCTGTTGCCTGGACTACGCCTTCTATCTGTGAATTCCTTAAACCGGGTTCATTTGCCGGAGGCTCTGGTCTCTCTACCAATTCGATCGCCCTCCTAAGACCTAGCCACATGCATAGTTCTTCTCTGGCTTGCCATCTCCCATTTGTTGGTTTCCTCCTCCCTCAGCGTCCTTCCTGTCAATTCCAGATAGGCTTCATCTAGCGTGGGCTTCGTCAGTGAAATCTTCAGGACATGCATACCCTTTGATCGAACCACATCCATGATAGCTGGAGAAGCCACATCCCCTGATTCGGCTTTGATCCTGTACTCGTGATCCTTTTTGGTTACGGACTTCACTAGGCTCAACTTTGCGATATCAGAAGAGATATCTGGCTCGTCTTCCTTGACACCGACAACGATAACATCTCCTCCCACGGAAGCCTTAAGCTCGTCCGGCGTGCCTATCCTTACAATCTGGCCATGGTCTATAACCGCGATCCTGTCACAGAGCGAATCGGCTTCTTCAAGATAGTGCGTCGTCAAAAACAGCGTCATATTGTAATCCTTTTTAAGTTTGCGAATGTACGACCAGACGGCGGTCCGCGTTTGAACATCGAGCCCAAGTGTGGGCTCATCAAGGAAGAGCAACTTAGGGTAATTAATAAGGCCCGAGGCTAGCTCCAACCTCCTTCTCATTCCCCCCGAATATGTGCTAACCTTTCTATTAGCAGCATCATAGAGTTCCACGAGCCTTAGGAGTTCATCTGCATGAGGCTTGGAGTCGGAGCGAGGCAATCCATAGAGATCTGCACATAACAGTATGTTTTCGAACCCGGTAAGGTCCTCATCGGCCGTGTAATCCTGAGGAACTACACCAACATTTCTTCTTACATCATTGGCCTGTTTGTGGATATCGTATCCGCATACGATAGCCTTGCCCGAAGTGGGTTGCGTCAGCGTAGTGAGCATGCTGATCGTTGTGGTCTTCCCTGCACCGTTAGGCCCAAGGAATCCGAAAATCTCCCCTTCCTTTACTTCGAAGCTTATTTCCCTTACGGCCTTCGTCCTGCCGTTATAAACTTTGGTGAGGCCTTCCACCTTAATGATTGCAGGCCTGCCGTTCTGTATCGTGTCCGGGTGTTCTGCCATAGTCAATAACACCCCTCATCGATCGGAACTGTGCACATCGGTAGTCCGGTAAATTTCATATTATTAGCAGTCAATTTATGGTCTACATAGGCATGGTTTAGCGCGGTGCCCAATACGCATGTTCTATCCTTTACATTGCATTCCACAACTCCAAGGGACCTAAAATTGACGACTGGCTTATCCAGCTCCATCAAGGATATGCCTTGATCGCGAATCCTAGCCAGAGAAATTGCCATCGTCACTGAATAGTTCATTGATTAATCAACCCCTCTAATCTTTTAATGATGAGAGTTATTCTTTCCCTGTATGGTTCAATCTTGGATTTCTTCTCTTCCTCTAGATATGTCGTACTATTCTCCATTTCGACTATTACATCATCTGTTGAGTAGATCATCTTGAATGACGACCCGAAGTGGTCGTTCACTTCCTCTTCACCGCTCTGCGTAAGCCTATATCTACCATCATCCATCTTTTCTATCAAACTAGATTTTAGAAGCGTTTCTAACAGAGGATAAACGGTGCCCGGCGACGGTCTCCAAAAACCCATGCTGATCTTCTCCACGGCATCCATTATTTCTGCTCCATTTCTAGGTCCTCCCTTCAGTATCCTGAGTGTTAAATATTTTAATCCTCCTTCTTTGCCAACTTGATATCTTAAATATGGCCACATATCGGGCCCGATATCGGTACATTATATAAACGTATCTTATATTTCGACCTGTTTCCGCGATTGAACCATTCGCATTGCTCAAATTCTTTTGCTATATAACCTCTGTGGTCAGTCCCTCGGTTCGATAGTGATTCGTACACCAGACGCCTTCTCCATCTTGGTTATGTTCTCCCCGCCCTTCCCGATTATACGGGGTATAACGTCCCTATCAACTTTTAAGATAATCCTATTTCCCCTGCTATGCAGTATTTCAGCGTCCGGATCGTATTCCGCTATTATGGCCTGTAGGGCATCGACCGAGCGTCTTCTTAACGGTCTTCTTTGATTTGCCTCAGTCCGCTCGCTGATGGGAACCACGACCTTCTCCTCACCATATGTGTATATTTCGTACTCTAACTTGGTTGTGTCAAATTCCCTGACTTCGACTATAGGTCTGGAAAGGTCCTCTTCACTCATTCCGTTCGGAACCCTGACAGCAAGGTTCAGCGTAAGTACCTTTTTGATGGCGCCATTTTTAACAAATATTATAGTATCCACTATATGGGGTATCATTCCAAGGTCGATACGCCCGAAGAACCTCTGGACTGCATCGATTGGCTCACTGGAGTGTACCACCCCGATCATCCCAACCCCGGCCAGCCTCATGTCTGCGAAAACCATAAAGTCTTTTGTCTTTCTCACCTCATCAAATACAGTGTAGTCGGGGCGTACTAGTAACAATATTTCCGCGGTTTTTTCAAAGTCCCCCTCAAGTGGTCCATACTGAGTTATTTCAGGGCCTACCTGTAGGTCCCGAGGAGATTCAAACGTCTTAACCACCTTACCTTTCCTGGTGTAAAATTCTGCAATAGAACTGGCCAGCGTGGACTTCCCAGAGCCGGGTGGGCCTGCTATTATCACCCCTTCGGCCTTCTTTTCCAATCTTTCAATAATCTCAGGTTGAATGTGATAATCGTCAAGCGTCAACTTCACTATTGGTCTAACTATAGTAACCTCTTTTCCATCAGAGAACGGTGGACGGGCGATGACGATCCTGTAATTTTCTAACTGAATAACGGTCGCTCCTCCCATTTTCATCTCTATGAAAGTTCCATTCTTGCCTCTGGAGCGGTCGTTGATTTCATTTATTATCGCTTCCATCCTGTCCGAATCAAGTGGCTTTTCGTTTAGCTTGACTAAGGTGAAGTTACCGGGACTCCCCTTTTTAACGTAAGGAGGGACACCTTCCTTCAGATGAACGCTCAACACGTCATCCGCAAAGAAACTTTCTACCATCATGGGCTTTTGCTCTGTTGGAGGGAGCATGTATTTGCTAGCTATGCCTTCAGCCTCACAGACCAGATGAAGTACAAAATCCGAAGTGTACAGGGTAGCATCATGTGAACGGGCTACATCCTTTATCATTGAGTCTATCCTGCCGCTGTGCGCCAGTTTGATATCCTCCATACTGGGCATGGGGCCAATGACGCTGTACTTAAAGCCCTTTTTTGAGCATAATTGTCGTATAGACGCCAGTTCTTTGAGCCCCTTAAAGCCTATCTCAAGGCCTTTGGATGCCTGAGCTTGGAGTTCATCCAGTGCCGGTTTCGGTATTATTATCTCCGTTTCCTCAAATTCGTCTTGATTGAGCTCCTTTAAAACCAATCCATTAATTATAACGCTTGTATCTAGAACTATTTTCATTCTTTAAAATCTGCTCCTCTGCCATTGATATAAAGCTTTGTGCCATCCTGTAGAGGCCATATTTGAG
>JAJZYL010000036.1 GCA_021798095.1 archaeon
CCTTCAGGTCTATTTCAACATCGCTACGAAGCTCCCCGCCCCTCATCCTGACCTGTATGCTGTCTCCGTCCACTGTCACCGTCACCCCAAGTAGCCTTAAAATATCCACTATTTTGGAATCAGCCTGCGGCCGAGCAAGGTTAACATGGCCTATCTTGATGGCGCTATTCCTGAGCACGGCCATGCACATGAAGAAGGAGGCGGCCGACATGTCAGCTGGGACGTCAAAATCGGCGTAATTATACCCTCCACCATGCACGCTTAAGGTCATCCCCTCGCTTTTGACCATTACACCGAAATCCTTCATCGTACTGATTGTCATTTCAACATAGGGACTAGATACCAGGCCCTTAGCCTCGAGCCTTACGCCTTCTTTAGCCAAAGGCGAAACCATCAAAAGGGAACTGATGAACTGCGAAGAGGATGAGCTTTCGACAACGGCAAACCCACCCTTCAATCCACCCCCCTTTACCCTTACTGGAGGAAAACCATTAACCCCTATGGACTCGGCGCTTCCTCCAAGCTCATTTATGGCATCAATAAGAGGACCTATGGGCCTTCTCAGAAGGTCAGGTTCGCCGGTGAGGAGCACTGAGCCACTGGGGACTAAAGTTGAAAATGAAGTTAAGAATCTAATGGTAGCCCCCGATAGGCCACAGTTAACCGGGCGCGCTGGAGCTCTAAGATGACCACCGTCTATGGCAGTTTCCTCGTGGCCAACCTCTATCTGAACGCCGAATTCTTTCAGGGCTGACACCATTATAGATATGTCCTCTGCATCAACCTCACCCATCTTTAAATGGCTTCTCCCTTCGGCGAGGGATGCCACGATTAGGGCTCGCTGGGCATAACTCTTGCTGGGTGGCGGTACCAATGCCGCCCCTTCCTTCCAACCATATTTCAACTTAAAGGCCAATACAACTCACCAAAATCCTGTTGACCCTAGGCTTTACCAGAACCGTGCTCCAGCCCCTTAACGATGTCCTTCTAAGGATAGATTCTAGCCGATGCCCGTCTCCCTCCTTTGCTATAAAAAAGATTGATGGGCCAGTGCCCGATACACCGCAACTCAGAGCCCCATGGGCCAGCCCATTAATAAGCGGTTTAGAGTCATACCCGCATATAGCAGAAACCATAAGCCCGTTAAGGACGATAGGGACATCAAACCCTCCCTGTAGTATGAGGTTCCATATGACCATCGACTCATCCCGTAGGTCGCGATATCTTGAGGGGTCCACAATGGGCTTGACCCGTTCATTATAAGCTATCAGGACTTCTATGCCGCCTGGCGGCATGGCCCTCCTTATCAACTGCCCAGTCCGGCTATCGGCGAGCACGATACCCCCTAGAAGGGCCGCATAAGCATCGTCGTACGAGCCTGTAACGGAGACGCCGGCAGCTATGGAGGCGTTTGCGCTGACCTTCACCATCTCCTCGTCCGTGAGGTTCATATCAAAAAGTTTGGATACGGCCGCTATAAAAGCGATGGTCAATCCGCTTGAGCTCTTCAACCCCCTTGATGCTGGAACCTGTGATCTTATGCTGTATTCGATGCCTGATTTGCGCTTGAGCCTACCTTCCAGGAGCTGCCATGTAGTTTCGATAAGGCCGTCAGTTTTATCGCCCATGAGACCTAGGCTCTCCCTTTCCTTGACGGTGACTACAATTGGAAGTTCAACTCCCATGGCAGAACCAACACCTGACGGGATAGCGTTCAGGAGAGAAACTGCACCGCTGGATCTGACGGTTACGCTCAAATGCCACCCCTCATAGCCCTTCTGTCGGGATCCAAACCAGTCCAGATCTTGATCGATTGGGCTGCCTGCTCAATGAGTAGGTCTAAACCGCTTATAGCGTCGCCGGCTTCATTTGCTAGGCGCGTGGAGCCCCTCTTGTAAGCGAAATCTATGACCAAGCTAAAGTGGCCCGCGTTCTGTATTTTCATTAGGATGGAATCGTCGTCATACATCCCCATAGGCGTTGCATTTACCAGTATATTCCATTTGTGAACATCTACATTGGGCAGTACCTCTTCAGCAGAGCTACCACCTTCCCTTATGACCCCGATAAGTTCCTTGGTGTTCTGTGGCGTCCTGTTAAATATACCGTAATCATTGCATCCCAACTCCTTAAGGGCCGCTACGGCAGCCCTTGCTGCACCGCCGGCCCCTACTATAAGGCAACTCAATCCAGCCATCTTCAGGCCCCTTTCCTTCAAAAGCGATATAAGCGCAGTAACATCGGTGTTAAATCCCTCTAAGCGGCCCGCCTTTACCCTTACCGTATTGACGACCTTGATATCCCGTGCAAATCCAAATAATTCATCAATATGTCTCAATATTGTTCGCTTGTAAGGAATTGTCACGTTGAATCCATCGCTCAACACCTTTAGCCCTGCTACCGCCGTATCAAAATCATCAGGTTTAACATCAAATGGTATATACTTAGCGCCCAGCCGCTCAAGCACGATGTTCTGAATTATTGGGGAAAGCGACCCCGAAATCGGATGCCCAAGTATCCCGTAAAGTTTATGCTCCATCCTCTATCGCCTTCTTGAATTTGACAGCCTCCTGTACGGTCGGTTGACCGTCGGCCAGCGGTTCCCCCGGCAGACAGGAATAAAATATGGGTGAACCAAGAAATACAGATGTAAATCGGGTGAAACTCCAGCGTTTTCCCGCAGAAAATGATATCAATCTGAGGGGGTCAACACGCCCATAAAGCTCGAGGCTTAGAAGAGCTTCATGAAGGGTAGTAGGCATGTTTATGACCTTAATATAATAGGCTATTTCCTTCCACCTTAGCCAGTGCTCAAACAGCCCCTCAACCGAAGCTCCGCCGTCAGCAAGATGGCTGGATATGATAACCCTTCCGCCATATCGTTTTAATGCCGCAGCTACAAGATTATTGTCAATGGATGAAGATTCGACATCAATGAACGCAGGTGGCTCACTCGAACAGGACCTGATGAGCTGGATCAGCATGTCGACGCTATAGGCACGGCTCAACCCTCCCTCATTGGGGACTCTATAGGTCAATATCGACTTTCGAGATAGGCTCTCCGGTAACCGCGCATTCCCTATATCCTTCGAATATTCTTCCGAAATTGAATCAAGCCTGAACTCAAACATAACGTCATCGGTGACCTTCATAGCCTTGGTCACCATTTCAGCAAGGCTCCTGCCCCTTATGCTGACTACTATGGTGAACTTCATTTTTCTATTATAGTCTCATCTATAGCTACGCCAAAGTGCCTGCCCTTCGGCCCAACGACAGGATGGATGAGCACGGTATCACCTCCTTTGAGTGAGGTGACTGGAATCGGCTTCCTATCCGCGTCGAGCAGTGAAATGGTTTCAGCGTACTGTAGTATAACGGATCCGGAGAGGTGTTCCGTGGAAGCCCTGATCAACGCCAGCGGTCGCCTCTCAATCTTTGACCTGCCCACGATGGCCCTCCTGCCTTCTCCCTCAGCTGATACGACAAGCACGTGATCCCCCGCCGTGACTTCAGAAAGATATTTGGTCCTACCATCTGGGAGCATTATATAGTTGTGAATACCCCCAGCATTTACGCGGAAAGGTCTTGGGCTTGTAAAGCTCGTAGCTGCCACCTCGGCATGGATCAAAAAGAAAAAGGAACTGAAGGAGCCCAGCAGCATGCCCTCGCCCTGGTGAAGCAGGTTGGCGGTATCTATACAGCTCCTTTCTCCAAGGCCCACTACTTCTATAGATGTAACCGTAGCTGGTATCAGGTCTATTTTATATCTGCCCAGCCCCATCGCGTCCAAATACTCAAATAGCTCTTCAGCGTCATGAGGCTCGATGATTACGCCCTCCACCCCCTCCTCCAGTACGCCACTGAGCATGACCGCGTCGGCCTTATCCCTGGCTTCGGCGAAAACGTGAACCCCCTTACCCTGTACGCGTGAGATTAGGTTTTCTAGCGGGATGACTCTCCAGTCCGCCGTCCGGATCAGAATGTTAAGGCCTTTATCTCCTTTTTCATTTCCCTTATTTCCTACATTGGCTTCGCTTATGTCCAGAATGTCCTGCTGGGTGGTTATGGTGGCAATTCGGAAGGAACTTTCAGCGTAGAGCGTTCCGGACCCAACATCATGATGGCCTTCACTCACGAACGACGACACACCGTAAGAGTTTGCGGCCTGGATCAGCGGCCTTGCCGCTGCCTGATCGTTAGGCAGCTTGACTATTATCTGTTTCAATGATCGAACTCCTTCAGGGCGCTTTCTACATCCGCATCATTAAATATTATGGCGGAGAGGGCCTTTACGACCTTTTTCGGATCGCTATCCTGAAATACGTTACGCCCGAATGTTACACCGATGGCGCCAGCATCTAATGCATCCTTGGCCATCTGTAAAAGCTCCCTCCTTGAACTTACCTTCGGACCACCAGCTATCACAACCGGTACAGGCGAACCCTTGACTACCTTCGCAAAGCTGTCTATGTTACCAGTGTACGTCGTCTTTACTAGATCTGCTCCCAGCTCGGCACCTAGCCTCACCGCTAGGGCTGTAAGATCTGGGTCGAACTGGTCCCTTACCCTTTCACCACGGACGTACATCATGGCTATTAATGGATAGCCCCACCTATCCGCTTCGTCGGCCAACGCACCAAGGGATCTCATCATATCGCTCTCCGAATTGGCACCCACATTCATATGGAATGACACGGCATCCGCCCCTAGCAGGATGGCCTCCCTTACGCCAGATACATCAACTTTATAAAAGGGGGCTGGGCCTCTGGATGTGCTTCCCGAAACGTGCATTATCAAGCCGAGCCGGGGGCTGAAGTTAAGGGATTTAATCATACCCTTGTGCAGTATCACGGAACTGGCCCCTCCCTCCTCCACTGACCTGACTATAGCGTTGATATCCTCCAACCCCTGGATCGGGCCATCGCTCATTCCGTGATCCATTGGGACGCAGAGCATCCTACCGTCCTTTAAGAGGCGTGATAACCTCTGGCGCTTCCCATCGGTCAAAGGTTCATCCACCCTTGTTTGTAGAAGAGTTCTGCTGTAAGTATCGTATTCCCGGCCGCTCCCCTTATGGTGTTATGGCTGAGCAACGTGTACTTTAATGAGTGGTTGTCAAGCCCTGGCCTTATTCTACCGACCACAGTGCTCATGCCTGGGACTGTGCCAGCGTTCTTGTCCTTCCTGACCTGAGGCCTATCGGGCTCCTCCCTTACTATTATTGGTTTTTCAGGCGCCGTCGGAAGTTTGAGCGACTGCGGTAGTCCAGTGAAATCACGTAGCGCTTGGGACGCATCATTAACGCTTACGGGCTTTTCCGTTTCAATATATACGCTCTCCATGTGCCCGTCTATCGTAGCAACCCTGTGGCACATAGCGGAGACCGCCAGACCGGCCGGTTCCACTCTACCACCTACGAACTTGCCCAATATCTTGTTTGACTCGATGGCAACCTTGTCCTCCTCATCCTTTATGTACGGGATGACGTTATCTATGATGGAAAGGCTTGGTACACCGGGATAGCCAGCGCCGCTGACCGCCTGCATGGTCGAAACTATTACCTTCCTTATCTTGAATTCGTCATCGAGGGGCTTGAGGGTCATGTTAAGCCCGATGCTAGTACAGTTGGGCCCCGTAACCAAGAAGCCCATCCAGTTGCGGCTCCTTTTCTGCCTTTCAATAAGCCTTCCCTGTTCAGCATTGACCTCAGGTATTATCAGAGGTACATCATCCTCCATCCTGTAGGCGCTTGCGTCGCTAAATGTGGGGTATAGCCTAGCATAAAGCGGCTCCAGTTCCTTTGCCCCATCCGTAGGAAGGCAACTCACAAATAGGTCAGCACCCTGTGACTCCGGATTTGCGCCATCGACCTTCATATCCATTATGGATGCTGGAGGGTCGTACTCCCCAACCCATTCTGCCGCATCCTTAAACGACATGCCAGCCGACTTCTTTCCTACTATTCGAGACACCTTGAACCATGGATGATCGGCAAGCAGTTTTATGTACTGTTGTCCTACCATCCCCGTCGCTCCCAATATGCCCAGCCTTAGTTCGTTCCTCATAGTTCCCTATCCTCCAATTCCTTTTTTATAAGGTTTAGCGCGCTATGCAGGTCCTTTGCAAGGATGTATAGCTTGATACTGTTAGAAATGGTGGATATTCCATAGATGTTTATTTCGTTCGCAGACAGCGGCGCCGTAATATCGCTTATATAACCTGGGGCTCTTTCCAGGAAATCGGACCTGACCGTTATTTCAGCCAGGTTATTTATTTCGCTGATTGCCTTGACCTCTTCACCGTTCACGAGCTTCGAATGAAGACTATCCACCACATTACTGCCTCCCTTTAGATATAGCAGGAGCGACCTACCACCGAGCGTCATTCCCAGTAGCTCCGCCCCGGCTTCCTTCAGAATCTTACCTATAGAATTAACGAGGTCCATAGTGGCCCTGCGTGTGACCAAAGTTACCATGCTTATGTCCTTGTCCAGTGCCGTCAGGTTTACCGACGTCTGCCCATCTATAAGGGTACCGCCCTCAAGGCCAAGCTCGATGCTCGTTATGCGCAGGTTTGTCCCTTTAAGATATCTGAACGCCTTTGCGTGTATAAGCTTTGAGCCACCCATCGAAAGGGCAAGCGCCTCCGAAGCATCTAATGTGTCTATTGTTCTCGTACCGTTGGTCTTCTTAGGGTCAGCAGTAAGTGCTGCCCCTACATCCTTCAGGAGCACCACCTCCCTTGCCCCAAGACATGAACCTAACACCACAGCGCTGGTATCGCTTCCGCCCCTCCCAAGGGTCTGAATACGGCCATCGCCGTTCAACCCCATAAAACCACAGACTACGGGCACCATCCCCTTTAACAGGAGAGGTCTTATACGTTCTTCGACCGCCTTTTTTGTCTTATCCATATCGATGTCCGCGTCAAGGAAATCCCCATGCGTGAATATGGGCCAGTTCTCCCCCTTGGGATCGACCAGAACGGCAGGGACATTAGCTTTCTTGAGCGCCGCGGCCATCAGCCTGGCGCTGGTCCTCTCCCCCATTGCTATGACCTCCGCCGTGTCCTCCCTATCATTGCTTATGCCGCTTATGCTCTGTAGTAGCCTGTCAGTTTCCCCCTTCAGCGCGGATACCACTACTACGACACTGTCTCCCCTATTTACAAGTTTTTTTACAAAGGACGATGCGTTGGTCGAACTATTCGAGTCGATAAGGACAGAACCACCGAACTTAAGCACGTAGGTATTCAGTGGATGGATAAAGTAGATCACCAGTGTTCAACTATTTTTCCTCCTTGACATACCTTCAGGCCTCCCATTTATAAGAATGTCGGCCGATGGTTATGCATGGAACACCTGTTTGGAACATCTGGTGTACGCGGGTACATAAATTCCACACTAAGCCCGACAGTAGCGGTCAGGCTCACGGATGCCTTTTTGTATACATTTAAGGGAGTTTCTTCGGCCGTTGTCCTGAAAGACCCAAGGGCGCAGTCCGAACCGCTGCTGAAGGCGGTTAATTCGGTCCTCCTGTCCTCCGGTGTACACGTCTATAATCTGGGAATGGCCCCCACCCCTGTCGGGCTTTGGCTAATGAGGAAGCTTAAGGCGGATGCGACTGTGGCGGTGACCGGCAGCCATACACCTGCCCAGATATGTGGCCTACTTTTCTTTCTGAAGGACGGAGGAGAACTCACTACAGCGGACGCGTCCAGAGTAGAGGATAATTACTTTAAGAAAAGGGCAAGGCTCAGCAGTTGGAGGAGCATTGAAAGGGAGGAAACCATCCCTGATGTAGCAGAAGAATATACGAAGGAGCTTAGGAGGAAGGTTCCAAGGTTAGACTTTAACGGGGACAGAAAAGTGATATTTGATGCCGGTAACGGGGCCTCTGGTCCATTTGCCAAAGCGGCATTCGAAGAGCTTGGTCTTAACTATGAGATACTCAATATATCCCCGGATGGCAGGTTCCCAAACAGGCTACCCAGCCCTATACCGGCGCATCTTAAGGGAACATCAGATTACATAAAGCGCCATGGAGGCGGAATAGGAATAGCTACCGATGCTGATGGTGACCGGGCTATTTTCTTCGATGAAGAAGCCGGGCTGATCTGGGGCGATGTAGCAGGGGCTCTGTTTGCAAGGGATGCCCTACGATCCAGCCCGAGCGGAAGGGATAACATTATAATTACAACCATCAACACTTCCGACGCTGTAGAGGACGTAGTGTCAGCCAACGGCGGCCACCTGATCCGGACTAAAGTAGGTCCACCAGCACTCGTAGAAGCGATAAGGGAGAATCCCAGCAGCCTATTCGCAGTTGAAGAATCTGGGAAATATATATGGCCTGATATCCTGATGTACGGCGATTCCGTCCTTTCAACTCTAAAAATGTTGAAGTTGACAGAAAAGGAGGACCTTGTAAATATGAGGCAGGAGGTTCCTAATTACTATTTGCTTAAGATGGCCGTGCGAGTGATGGATGAACAGAAGGTGGCTGCCATGAAATTCGTAAAAAACGGATTGAAGGCGATGCCGCTTGACCTAACGGACGGTATAAAGGCCATGTATGGAAACCGCTCATGGGTACTAATCCGGCCTTCTGGAACGGAGCCACTCATGAGGGTCTTCGCCCAAGGAATAAAGAGAAAGGAGGCACAACGTATAGCCAAGGAAGGGGTGAAGTTGGTCAGGGAAGCCTTACGAAATCAATCCTAAAACGTATTGTATAAACTCTTTGGATGATATGGGGTTAAACCTGTACAGTTCAACCCGGCTTCTGAGCCCCATACCTTCCAGTAACCATCTGCTTTGTACGCCTGCCGGCCTGCACTTTCGAAGCTACTTTACCTTCGAAATCGGAATATATGGACCAGAAGGCTAGCTTTGCGTCATCACCGTCAACGAAATTTGAAACCTTACCATCGATATGGTGGTCCATTTCTATCAGATTTTCATCCTGTTGAAGCAATCTCCAGACCGCTATATTCCTCTGGTCTCCCAGCTCATAGAGGTACTGTTTAAGGTAGTATAGCCTGTCCATGGAGGCCCGCTGAAATTTGTTCTTTATGATGGATGACGAGCCAGATCCGTAGGCCCTGTCGATTACGGTAAGCTGTTCCGGAACAGTAAGTACCCCATTCTCGGTATCATCAAGTAGCCGGCTCAGGCCGATCATCTCCTTTCCGGATCTATATGCTGATTCCAACAGGAGGCTAACGTAGTTAGGCCCCCTTCTGCTAAGCCTTTCTGCTTCTAGGAAGGCTATACCGTTATTATTTTCGGCTAGGAGTTCCTCAAGCTTACCTTCATATAGCGCTTGGCTCAGCTCATAATTCCTGATCAGCACCTTCATATTCTCCATGCCGGATGGCACAAAAGAGTAACGATGGTCGCTAAGCTCCCCCACCTCCTCCGTCAGCACCGCTTTAAATGAAAGCTTCTGTGCGACCTTCGCAAGCCTGTCATTATAAAGCAGATGTGGAAGGACCAGGATAGTTGGCCTGTATTTGAATGAACCTTCAAAGAGTTCAATATGGTTCCTGACCTGTTCCTCTACTTCATCGATGGTGTTAGGGGCCAGAGGAGCCATCGTACTATAGAAACTGGTTCCTATGAACTCCACCGCATCTATCGACTGAAGTTTCTTTAGTAGAGTCAAAATCGTATTATCATATTTTGCAAGTTCAAAAAAGACCCCAGTTGGGGCTATGTTGATCTTAAACGGCACGCCGGCCTTTATGGATGACTCCTTCAACTCCACGGCCTTGGTCAGGATCTGTGAATAGACGTTCTTGGAATAGTTCAAAAATATATCCTTGGTCAGCTTGGCGTCAAAGTATCTGTCTACAAGGTTGGCTTCGCTAATTATACGATCTGCCCTTTCATATGGAAAATTCTTGTTAAGCACCAATATAGGGCTGAACGATAACACTAAAGCTAGACTCATCTTCTACAATTTAAAGGCTGATATAATTATATAGCCGGCTATCAAATTTATTTTATAATCAACTCAAACATAAGTGACATGCCCGCTTGGCT
>JAJZYL010000037.1 GCA_021798095.1 archaeon
ATAGACACCCGCTGATGCTGCTGCCTGTTCTCCGCCAAGCGTCTGACCGTCACCCCTGAACAGCAGGACGTCTGCACCGGCCGAGATCAATGACTGAGCACCTACAGAGCCGGCCGATACGTCAGCCCATGTCCCGGGGAAGTCATAGACGAATTTGATGCTTGAATTTACAGATCTGGCCCCTGCCATGAACGCATACCCTATCTCTTCAGTGCTCGGAAATGAGAATCCAGCCTGATATCCAATGGTGCCTGTCTTTGATAGATATGCTGCAAGTACGCCCGCTGCGTACGCTCCATATGTTAAATTGTAATCTATGGCAAGTACATTAGTTTCAAGGGCCCCTGTATTAGGATTTGTAAAGTTTGTTAAATCCGCACATACGAAATATGTGTTTGGATAAGCAGCGGCTGCTGTCAGGACGGGCACCTGCCAACCATCCGCCGCGGCCCAGACGATCTGATAACCCTGACCCGCATAGTATTCAAGTGCAGCAGTATCCGCGGTAGTTGCCTCCCCCACGTTCTGGTCTATTGAGAAATTGTACCCGTAAATCTGCGAATCCTGAGCAAATGCTGTCGCTATATCCTGATTCCAGCCAAAGTCATTTGCCTCCGACGGAAGGATTAGCGCTATCTTGAGCGTCTTGCTTGGCGGCGGTGCCGGCTTGCTCGACGATGTAGATAGGTAGTACGCATAGCCCCCTATTCCTGCGATGACTATTATCACTATCACTATTATAGCTAAGATCGATGATTTCATTGCCATGCATATTTACATGGTTCTTTTAAATATTAGCTTAGGGCTTGAGCTATAATGCTGTTCAATAATATTATCTTTAACCCAAACTTAGGATAGCGCTCTCCATTGACTTATACACAGGGGGACTGCTGTGCCTTCAGCGATGCGTGCACGCTAGAGCTTGAGGTTCCACAAAGGGTGGTGCCACCTAGCCCCGCCCACCAGATTGAAGTTCCTTCGTTTAAAGCTAGGTTCACCCTGATGTATTGCCTTAATATCTAAAAACTACATTATAGAAAAGGGAAATTATTCGGCCATCATGGGGCATATCACTCGTACGTCTTGCTGTCCCATGAAAGATAGATGGTGGGTTAATGATGGAGTTTAAAGCAGATATGTCTCTCCCGTGCTCTTCCAGTAGAATCGCGGCGGATCGAAAAGCGCGTCGTTCGGGTCACTAACGCCCAGGTCCTTACCATTTAACCTTATGTGCTTAGTCGTCGGCCTAGCGTCGCGGCCGCGGAGCGCAACTACCATTCCATCTACCATTATCATGGCAGTCCCCACCGTGTCGCCTGCCTCAATGGCCCCAAGGGCATCCTTGCCCACGCTGCCGGGCGGCCTGTCTATTATTATTGCATCAGCTTCATATCCTTTCTGTATCTTACCGGTGTTTATCCATTTGCGGTAAAGGTCGTGTGTATTACCCGTAGCCATGGCTATAGCTTTCTCAGCTGCAATATTACCCAAACTGGATATTATGTTAACGGCTCTCTGTACAGCTACAGGGAAGTACCCCTGCCCCGTAGGCGTATCGCTCCCTACTAACAACCTGTTCAACTGGCCTTTCGTCTTCAAGTACTCTATTATCTGAATCGCCATCTTGAGATTCCCGTAAGGGACTAGCTCAAGCGCCATTGACGTTTCATCTATTAACGCTCTAGTGTCATCCCAGCTGCACGCTGTGCTGCCGCCATTGATGTGCGCCAGCTTGTCCGGTTTTAGTTTCTTGATAAAATCGAGGTCAAGCTCCACTGCGCCCTTTAGCACCCCCGAGCCATAATTGCTGGGAATGAACATGCCGTACTTCCTTGCGAAGCTGGCCTCCTCTAACAGCTCCTTAACGGTTAGATCCGAACTTCCTCCTATCTGTGCAACCCTCCAGATGCCTATATCCGCCATGTCCTTGAAATCTTGCTCCTTGAGCCCCTTCACCAGCGTGATACTGCCAGCGTGAACCTTTTGGGCGCCACCAGGCCTGTAGTTCTTCCAGGCTCTGTACGCGGCTATGGCCGTCGCCTTGACGCCGGCCGGATCCGGTGGGTAAAATAGGGGTAATCCTTCGAACTGGTTGAATTCATCCATTACGGTTGTAATTCCCTGTAAAAGGGCTTCCTCCATCAACCCCACCATTCTCTGCATGGGAGAGTAATCACCTATGGATATATGGGTATGTGGATCTATGTAGCCCGGCATGAGGACCATGCCGTTCGCATCTATGGTAACATCTGATTTACTGGGATTGGCCTCATCCCTGTAACCTATTCCACTAAATCTCCCGTTTTCAATGGTTACTGTATCGCCTTTAAGTATACCCTTATCCCAGTCCCCGCTTACGATCTTACCTATGTTCTCTATGGAAACCTTCATATCAATCGTATCTATTTTCCTTGCACATTAATTAAAGGTTTTGTAAAACTACATCTTAAAACTTCTTATCGCGCTCGTAATGCTTTAGCAGTAGTGCCCGCATGATCTTCTTACGACCTTTTATACTCCGCCTTCCCTCAAATACTATTAAATATTCTAGGAAGAGTGCCATGATCATCTCTTTTGCGCTTGAAGTATATACGACTTCTATTCCTAATGAAACCAGCTTTGCAAGGGCCGCCATACATATCACATTTTCCTTTTTAAGTACATAAAATATATGGAAATTTCTAAAAATTAATTAAGCTCAGGCAATGGCGGATAATAGGCAGCATTATACCTTTCATTTCTCCTCCCCTGCCATCTATGTTTTTCTTTCCGCCGTTTTTATCGCATAAATTCGTAAATAGTTTACGCTAGGACCTTAACAGTACTGTAGCCCTCACTACGCTGAAATTGATACACATGAACATGGCTCTGACGCTGACCCTAGTTATAGCTGTGACATACATTTTGGTAAACTGAGAAACCCTCCTCATGACAACATATGGGTGCTTCACATGCACCTTTATGGTGCAAAGGATCCTGTTAACCCCCATATCCTCCTCTGAAAGCGGATGGCCCCTTGCCTCTCTTATCGCTATTTAAGTTCCCCTGTCGCCGCCTTTAGCTTCATTTTCCTTTCTCTTTATCATACCTCCTACAGTTGGCTCGCCCGAGCCAGCCTCAAGCATCGTTGAGTCTTGGAGGTGGGCATTGTCCTTGCTGGCCTCAACCTTCTTTTCTCTCACTTTTAGGAAGACAACACCATTATCTCTGACCCATTCTTGAGCAGCTAGTCTTCGAAGAAGCTCAGTATCTCCCCATCCCCGTTCGGTATTCTCTTCTCTTTTACCAATTTCCCGCTATCCTCTACCAGTGCAACCTCAACGCAGTTCTTGTGTAGACCAAAGCCTGCGGACATGCGTTCGATATCGTTCGAGTTTCGCTTATGCTTTCCGTTCGCATATGATTAATAAAAAACTACAGGTTTTATGGTAAAGAAAATATACATGAGGCAGTCATAACCGTTATTGTTAAAGCATAACAAACATTATGCTAACATTTATCAATGATACCAGATAATATAGATTAACATGAAATTAGGCATACATCTAAATGACAGGATGGCCTTAACTGATGTACTGCGATTTTCAATTATGGCTGAAAAGAAGGGTTTTCATTCAGCTTGGTTTGCCGAAGCAAGATGGGCAAGGGACGCGCTTATACCTATGGGGCTGGCACTTAAGGAAACTAAAAAGATGATGGTCGGCACGGCGATAGTAAGCGATTGGACAAGAAACGTAGCCCTGCTTGCTTCAAGCCTAAATACTCTTAATGAGATTGCGCCGGGGAGAGTGCTCTTGGGAATAGGGGGTGGAGATAGTTCACTGCTCAAAATGATGGGGATACAGAAAACGGCACCGCTTGCGCATCTCAGGGAATATGTATTAGCACTAAAGAGGTTACTTTCGGGGGATGTGGTAAATTTAGAAGGGGAATTCATTAAAGTAAATGGAATATCCATAGGTAGCGCTAGAAACTTACCACAGATTCCAATATATATAGGTGGGACAGGCGAAAAGACCATCGGTTTAGCCGGTGCAATAGCTAATGGGGTGGTCCTTGATTATTTGATATCGCCAGAATCAACGGAAAAATATATATCAATATTCCGAGAGGGGGCAAGGGCTGCAGGGAGAGATCCTGCGGAACTCCATGTTGCACAACTGGTATTGGTTTCCGCGGATGAGGATTTGGATAAAGCTTATCAAGTATCAAAGTCCCACTTTTTAAAGTACTTTGATAGTATATATGACCTATTGCGCAACAACAGCAGGTTTAAGGCCGATGCGGAAGAAATAATGAAAATGGCGAAAGCAAATAAAGAGCCCACTGAGATAATAAAGATAATCCCTGATGACCTAGTGGATCAGCTTACAGCTACAGGCGATATGGCTCGCTGCAGGTCAAAAATTAAAAACTATATGAAAACAGGCGTCGATATCCCGATAATATATGTAATAAGTGGGAAGGTCAATAAAGCTATAGATGGACTATCTCCGCTTACCTGGCCAAAGGCTTAACTGAAAGTTAAGGTGAGTATATAATATGAACACGGGAAAGAAGCTCAGATTAAATAGGCTGTTTGGAGGCGACGGTAGATTATTTATAGTAGCGATAGATCATGCGACATTCGGTCAAGTCAAGGGTCTGGAAACGATCAAACCGCTAGTTCAATCCATTATAGAGGGGGGAACCGATGGTTTTATAGCAAACCCGGGAACCATCACTCAAGTCTTGGCCGATTTGCAAGGAGTATCGGTCATTATGAATATACCATATGCGCCAAGTATGGTCAGATTCGCAGCAAAGCTTGGAGTAGATGCAATAAAAACATCATATTTTGGCAATCCGAACATTCCTGAAGACTATATAATCAAAATATCCAGGATAGCTGCTGAAGCGAACGAATGGGGGATTCCCTATATACTAGAGCTCGATCCAGTAGACGACTTAGGTAAAACGCTTTACGATATAGAGGCTTTAAAGCTAATCTGTAAGGCGGGATCCGAGCTAGGGGCTGATATTATTAAGGCTTCGTATGCAGGGCCAGCTGAAAGATATAGGGAAATCGTGGATGCATGTGAGGTGCCCATAATAATAAGAGGGGGGGAAAAAATGAGTAGTACGGCCGATTTCCTAGATATAATTGCCGATTCAATAAAGGCAGGAGCAATAGGGGCCGCTATAGGCAGGAATATTTGGCAAGAACGGAACCCAAAACTAATATCCTCTATAGTATGGAAGTTAATCCATGGTAAATTATCGAAGAATGCGGCTTTAAAGCTGTTATAAACAAAGCATTTTGGACATAAACCGTGCAAAGCGCAATGGAAACATATTTCAAATGCATCTAAACAATTAAAGGCGGAGGATATAGATGCCCAGTAGCGATGACAATGACGGTAATGTTGCCGACTTCGACCTAGTGATAGTAGGCGGCGGCATACTTGGAATCTCTCTTTCATTCTGGATATCGCAAGTAACCGAGTCACGGGTCTGTCTTATCGATGAAAACTCAACAATAGCATCAGGCACTTCTGATTTAAATAGCGGGATGGTTGAAGGACCATTCTTTTATGAACCATCTACTATGGGGATATTCGGAACCACTGTATCCAGGTCTAGGAAATTGTGGCGCATTATGCGCGAAAGGTTTTCCGTTCCTTGGAGAGAGGTCGGTAGCCTAGAGCTAGCGGTCGATGAAGAAAGCATGGGCATCGTAGAAAAACATTATGGATACTCTCAAGCATATGACGATGCATCGTCGATAAAAATACTCGATAAAAATGAACTAAAGGAGCTCGAACCAGGCCTTAATGCCGTAGGAGCATTATTTTCGAAGATGGACGCCGCAACAGAATTTCGTAGATTAAGTGAGATAATTGGAGATTTGGCCGTGAGGCGGGGGGTCAAATTTATTACGAATACCAGAGCGACAGCGCTCAAGGAGGATGGCGACTTTGTATATGTTAGCACCATATCAAACGGAAAAAGGGGCACTTTTAGAGCAAAATATGCACTTAATGTTGCTGGTCCCGCCGCATTGCCATTGGCGCATTCAATGCGTGTAGCAAAGGGCCTAGCCGACTTTTATGTGGGAAGCTACTATTGGGAGCTTGATGACAGATCTAATTCCCTCTTCAGCCATCATATATATGCAATATCAAAATACAGCAGTAAATACCCGTTTTTGGACCCTTATCTTACTGTGCGAGCAAATGGCAGGAGGGAAATGGGACCTAAACCATTTCTGGTCGGGTCACCCGATTATATAAATTATGGTGGGCAACTTGGCTCCCTCCAGGGTTTATTCAGCAGACCGATTTTACCTAAGCTGAAGCTTTTGACCAACGGTGAATTCTTGGGTCTTTTATATGGCATAAAGGGAAACCTTTTTTCTGAAGGGACAATAGTCTCTAAGGTTAAAAGATTCCTTCCGGCCATCAGAAAGGAAGCGTTGAAAAGGAAGTATAGGGCAGGGAAAAGAAGTCTAATAGTGGGTAACGGCGGGCTGATACACCCGACATCAATAGCACACACACCAAAGACCATTCACGTGCTTCAGTATTATGAACCCGGAGCTACAGGGACGCCTTCATTTAGCGCGCTCTTGGCAAAGTACATAATCGACCAATGGGATATTGGGAAAGCTAGGATAACACAACCTGACGAAAATATATGGAATTTCGATCAAGCTACAGACATTGCTATGGCTGACTTGACCGGCCTATTCATATGATAAAAATTGGTAAAAATATGTTTTTAATATATGAAAACACCAACTACTAAGGATATGAGCGCGTATAAAGCTAAACTCGTATCACTTTCCATATGAGGTGGCTTCCATTCAGTGCTACAACAGGGTATATAATGGCATATCGGCAGGATGTTCTCAGTACTGGTGAACGTACAATCGTAAGATAGGCTCAGTAATAATCAATGCATAACCCTCGTAGTGGTTCATGGCCTGATGAACCTGAACGTCATGTTGCAAGAATATTTATACATTAACTCCAGACGTATTATAGGAAGCAAGGTGGCAGGAGGAAAGGCCTTTGATATGATCATTTTCCCAGCAACTCGACATGTGGGCTGTGATATGAACATTAAACAATCTGCTAACATAGAACCTATAATATATCTACTGCTAAATCAAAATCTGCTCTTCATAACTATTAAATACATATTTTAAAAGGAGCAAATGGTTAATAAGTTGAAGGGGATGATTAAAGGGCTGTGGTCATGTCAAAGGAATTTTCATACTGGACAAGAAACAACCTTATTGATTCGATTGATGGCGATATATTTGATGTTCTGGTAATAGGTGGAGGTATAGTAGGAGCTGGAATAATCAAAGGACTGTCAGAACTGGGGATAAAGGCTATGTTAACAGATAAGGGGGATTTCGCCTCCGGTACAAGTTCTGGTTCATCGAAGCTTATTCACGGAGGTCTCCGGTATTTGCAACAGGGAAGGCTAGGTTACAGTAGAACACTCCTTAAGGAGAGGAATTACCTCCTTAAAAATTCAAGTGTAGTACAGAAGATATGGTTTAACCTGCTTGTAGATAAATACTCTTGGAAGAAGTGGGAAATAAGAACGGGTCTTTTCCTTTACTCCCTGCTAGGTGGGGAAATCACAATTCCAAAGTTTTATAAAAATAAAGGGGAGTATCATAATAGCATCACGGGCTACTTTAAGTTTTATGATGGGCAAACCGACGATAGTAGACTGGTTTTATATAATGTCATTGATGCATATAATAATGGTGCGTACTGCTTTAACTATCTTTCGGTAATCGCTATAACGATAAAGGGGCAAATAGCTGAACTAACATTAAAAGATGAACTCAGAGGAAAGGTGATAAAGGTCTCGGCCAAGGTCGTCATAAATGCGGCTGGGCCATGGAGCGAAAGGGTGATAAAGATGGCTGGCTATGAACTTAACGGCAAGTTCAGACTCAGCAAAGGAATTCATATAATATATGATAGAAATGCGTTACCCATAACTGATGGCGTTATCCTAGGTAGCCACTTGGATAATAGACAAGTCCTCATAATTCCATGGAAAAATGTGCTTGTAATAGGAACTACCGATAGATTCGTTGATGACCCCGATGATACAAGCGTAAAGCAGGAAGACATCAATTATCTTATAGAAAATGTAGCTAGGGTTTTCCCCGACATTAAGAGGGCTAAGATGCTTGCTTCGTACAGTGGCATAAGGCCATTGTTTGGCGAAGGTAGTTCTCCCACCAAAATATCCCGAGATTTTTCGTTGACCGAAAATGGGCCTATTATTTCTGTGCTTGGGGGCAAAATAAGTGATTACAGGAGGGTATCAAAGCGAGTAATTGGCATGATCTGCGCTAGGCTTTCTCTTAAAATTAATCTTAAAGATGTGCCTAAGGTTAATTTTGCGAGCGCCATGAGTAAAAGAACATATGAATATATGATAAGATTTGAGTGCGCGATAAAGCCTGAAGACATATTGCGAAGGAGGGAAGGAACAGAAATATATGATCCAGAATCACTTGAAGCAAAAAGGAAGGAGGTGTTAGCGGCATTCAAAAAATTGAATGTTAACACATAAATAATAAGGGTAAACTAACGTGCACCTGGCAACCCAGGTAAATTTCATGAAAAATCGTGTTTCTCAAATTAAATTATTATGTCAGAAAGATCTGAAGCAAACATAACCTTCCTTGGGAAGATAGGGGTTACATCATTGATCATTCCTTCTACGTCACCCTCTCGTAATGGGTAAAAATGAGTTAATATCAACTCTTCAACGCCGCTATCTAAGGCAACTTTTGCTGCTTCTGTGGCGGTACTATGGCCGTATTTGTGCGCCAACTGTTCATTACCGCCTCTAAATGAACTCTCATAAAGAAGGGCTTTGCAGCCCTTAGCAAGGTCCACTATGTTATGGGTAGGCATAGTATCACCACTATAACAGAGGCCATCAATCCGGTAAGCAATATCATCAATAGTATGACTTCCCTTAGCCGTCATAATTTCACCTATTTTCTCCCCGCCGCCAAACTCTATGACCCTGACGCTGAACCTTACAAAGGAACTTGGTGTATTGCCTTCAAGGAGAAGGTCATTCACAAAGCGCGATGTGCCTGCGGGACCGTAAATTAATAGGTCATCCTTTCTTTCCCATGTAGCCATCCCCCAAATAAAGGCACCCACGTCGAAGATGTGGTCACCATGGAGATGGGATAAAAAGATTTTTTTTATTTTGTTCGGATCGCTTTTGCTTCTCATCAAGTTCATGTACGAACCTGGTCCTGCATCCAACAACAATCTGTCATCTAATAGATAAGAAGAGCAAGCCCTGTGACCCGAGGGTGATGAACCCGCTGAGCCGAGTATTTTGAGCCTCATAATGCAGGTTTATAGCAAACTGCTTATAAATTATCCTTATCCCTTTTCTGAGCATCAAAAATAATTATCATCGAGCACATTATCCATGTATATACGCTATATTAACGAAATACTCACTGTTTGATGTCTGTATATTTTCATTACTAGATTAATCTAACCAACTATTTTTAGGATCTGTTAACTGAGTTTAATTTATATCAGAGTTACAACATTAAGTTAACCGTGATGAGCCTTATTAAGTTATCTTTACCACTCCTTTGTTGCGCAATTTTGACGTGGTTGCATAATATTTTTGACTTCATAATAATTTAAGCACGTTACATAAAATTAAATATGACAAACTGGCTAGAATACAATAAGAAGCTGGTGAATGAAATAGTTGGCGTTTTTGTCAACACAGACCTATTGGTTGACTATGAGAAGCGACTGGAGCGTATGAACGGGGATAAGATAAGCAGACCGTATAGTTACTCCGATGCGCTGATGCTCATAATACTTGCTGTCAGGGAATACTTTGGCCTGCCCTACAGGCA
>JAJZYL010000038.1 GCA_021798095.1 archaeon
GAAGGTCGCTTCGGTAAACGCTACTAAAATAGCCGTAGAGGTTATAGGAAGGAATAACCCCAATACCCCAATACTGGGAGCGTGGGCAGCCGTTTCCAGAGTTATCCCAGTCAGTTTAATAATTGATGCTGTCAAGAAGTCCTTTCCCGGGAATATGGGAGAGGCCAATGCGGAAGCCGTAAGAAGGGGTGCAGCGGAGGTGATCGCCAATTGAGCGATCCACGCGTCAGGCCCGTTGGCCCATATCCGATAAGCCAGGGCGGATGGCATGAAGGTGGTTCAAGCAAGGCGTACGTAACCAATGACTGGAGGCTGGAGAAGCCGGTGGTTGACCTTGAAAAGTGTGTCGGTTGTCTGTACTGCTGGGTATACTGCCCGGAACCGGCTATAGATTTGCTTGACAGGGCTGGGAAAGGGCCCAGCAAGGTGAGGATAGATTACGATCACTGTAAGGGGTGCGGGATTTGCCAACAGGTCTGCCCGCCGAAGGCAATAAAAATGGTCCCCGAAGAGGAGGAGATAGCTAACAATGGCTCAATTTGAACCGGTGCAGACTAGGAAGTCGCTCCTAACTGGCGATGAAGCTGTGGCTCATGCGGTGAGGCAGTCCAGCGTTGATTTGGTAGCTGCATACCCCATCACGCCTCAGACCATTATTGTAGAAAGAATAGCTGATTTTGCTGCAAGCGGGGCCTTCACTGGCCAATTTGTTCCGGTTGAGTCGGAGCATAGCGCTATGAGCGCATGTATAGGCGGAGCGCTAGCCGGCGCGAGGGCCTTTACGGCCACAGCCAGCCAGGGGCTCGCCTTGATGCACGAAATGCTCTATGCCGCGAGCGGCCTTAGGCTGCCCATATCTATGGCCATTGCGAACAGGGCGCTCAATTCCCCCCTTAACATACACAACGACCATACGGACGTTATGGGTTCTATAGATAGTGGATGGATACAGCTTTTTGTTGAAAACGCCGAAGAGGCCTACGATCGTGTGATCCAGTCCTTCCGCATAGCTGAAGCGGTCAACCTCCCCGTAGCGATAAATCTGGATGGATTCACTTTGACTCATTCAACAGAGCCGGTCGAAATGCTCAGTGATGAGGTTGTGAGAGGCTTTGTAGGGAGGCCGCCAAAAAGGGATTCGCTCATGGATGAGGCTCCAAAGAGCTTTGGGCTGATGTCATTGCCGGATTCCTACCAGTTCTTTAAGGATGATCAGTCTAGGGCCACCACTGGGTCGAGCGTCACCATTTCGCAGGTGGAAGGCGAGTACGCTAAACTATCCGGGAGGGAGCATGGGCCATTGAAGATCTTTAGGCCCGGCTCAAAGGTCATGATGGTGATGTTGGGTAGCTACGCCGGCACGGCAAGGACGACGGCAAGGCGGATGAAAAATGATGGGGAGCAGGTAGGTGTAATCAGCCTCGGATGGCTCAGGCCCTTCCCTGAGAAACAATTCCTTGACGCGCTGGAAGGTGTGGAGACCTTAATGATAATGGACAGGTCGGTTAGCTATGGCGCGCCGGCCGGGCCTTTGGCCTCCGACGTGATGTCCCTTCTATACCGGTATGGGATTAAGAGGAAGGTGATAGCCGTTACCTATGGCCTTGGGGGTAGAGGGTTCCTAGAGGAGGACGCGATGAGGCTCTTCAGATACGCAGGGAAGTCAGGATCTTCATTTGAGAGCTTTTTCTTCTATGGAGGAGAATAGTAAATTGAGCCAGTTCCAACCGGTAAAGAGCATCTTCGAAATAAATAGGGAGGAAAGGATGGCCCCCGGTCACAGGGCGTGCGCAGGCTGCGGTCCGATGATAGCTGTGAGGCAGATACTCCAATCTTTGGATGTGAAACCGGTGGTGATAAGCGCTACGGGATGCGTCGAAGTCACGACTAGCACTTACCCGGACAGTGCTTGGCTAGTCCCCTGGGCACACGTAGCATTCGAGAACTCGGCAGCCGTAGCCTCAGGGGTAGAGGCTGCAATGCATGCCCTAAAGGTGAGGGGAGAGCTGAAAGAGGAAAGGCCGGTGATCGCGCTGGCTGGCGATGGGGGAACCTTTGATATAGGTCTTCAGGCGCTCTCCGGTGCCCTAGAAAGAGGACATAGGATGTTGTACGTCTGTTATGACAATGAAGCTTATATGAACACGGGGATTCAGAGGAGCAGTGCTACTCCCTTTGGGGCATGGACCACTACAAGTCCCGTAGGTAAGGAGTGGCCCGGCAAGGCGGAAATAAAAAAGGATATAATGGGCATTGTAGTCGCGCATGGGACCCCCTACGCGGCCACAGCATCTATATCCCATTGGAAGGATTTGATGACCAAGGTCAGGAAGGCCGTCAGCCAGAATGGGCCAACTTTCCTCCATGTGTACGCACCTTGTAACAGGGGCTGGCGATTCGAGCCAAAGGATACGGTCGAGGTTGCAAAGAGGGCCGTTGAAACAAGATTCTTCCCGCTTTACGAGGTCGAGAACGGGAGGTACAGGATCACGGTGCCGGTCGCGAAGCCAAGGCCGCTTGAGGACTTCCTTTCATTGCAGGGACGGTTTTCTCATCTTCTTAAGCCTGAAAATTTAGAAGTCCTAAAAGAATTGAAGAGCATTGTAGAGGAACGCTGGTCAAAAATAAACGCGGCCGCTTCGGTACAGGTGCAAACGTGACGGGCTTGAAACGGTGGTAACTGGGACAGCTACCGAGTTACCATCACGTTTTGCTTGGTCTAAAAGGATATCACCGTGTAACCAGAGTTTACATAAAACGCTATCCTTTCGCCAGCGTGGCCTAACGTTACCCCCTTATTTTTCAACTTTTCTTCAACATTATAATGCTGTGCTTCAGCTATACATGCTGAGTCTATGGCTCCGGCTTTGAAAAGTGATTCAAAATTTTGAAGGTCCTCGTCCTTGAGCTCCCCTATCAGCTCCTCGCTCGGCCCGAAGAAGACTATCTTCAGGTCATCATATCTTTTCGCTGCAACGGACCTGGCGGCTGCCCTTAACCCTATACGGAATTTTTCCGGACTTTCCTTTCCGCTCAACAGAAGGAATAGTGCTTTCATGGAATTTATTGAAAGGATGAATTAATAAGCGTTATTGTTATTTTAAGGGAAGGTGACAAACCCCCTGCGCTTTAACGTAATAGTATAATCACTTTAAATCAAAAATAGTGGATTTTTTGTTCATTAAGAGACCTATGATAACATAATTAAAAATGTTTAAGGGAAAAATGATTAAAACGTTATATGATTATCGGCAAATTTACACTTCCATAAGCATTATGCTTATATAATATATATATTAAAAACCACCATGCTTATAATAACCCTCTTGAAAGGCGTTCCTTCAAAAACTACCCAGAGCACATCCCTCACCGGCATCCTGAACAGGGAGTCAATGGAAATCGTACTGAATCCCCATGACCTCAAGGCCGTTGAGGCGGCGGATTATATAAAGCGAAGGGTGGGCGGTAAGACAATAGCGCTAACTATGGGCCCTGAGGGGAAGCTTTCCCCTATAGTTAGGAGCTTGTATAAAGTCGAAGTTTATGGTGTTGATGAGTCGATCATACTCAGCGACAGAAAGATGGCTGGCGCAGATACGCTTGCCACCGCATATGCGGTGGCCAATGGGGTCAAGACCGCCGTTGAAAGGCACTTGAACGCTGTAGACGAGATCCTGAATACAGTTGACAGCGGAAAGGATGCGTTATTGGCCAAGGCCGATGAACTTTACAGGCAGAACCTGCTGCCGAATTCGATCTACTCTAACCTGCCTGCTGTGAAGGATTCTATCGTGAACAGGCTTGTCAATGGAGAGCTTCAGTCTGAGGCTGCAAAGGGGTTGCTGGAGTCTATCAAGCTTGAACTCGGGCGCTTTATAGTTGTAGCTGGCATCAAGACAACCGATGGAGAGACAGGCAGCGTCGGGCCACAGGTAGCTGAAGGCCTTTCAGAGCTGTACGGAAGGGTTCTGCCTCATGCTACATATGTAGAGCATTTTGAAATTGAAGATGACCTGGAACACCTTGTGGCGGACAGGATCCTCGGACAGGTCTCCCAGAGGCTGAGGATGGCCATACCCTGTCTGCTCACCATATCTGATGAATATGAACCGACCCTGCCGAATCCATTAGAACAACATCTGGTAAGAAGAAATAACTATATGGGCAAGACCCCTGCCCCCATCGTTTGGACGGCCAACGATATACATGCCGACCCGCTAAGGTTGGGGCTTGGAGGGTCGCCTACAATAGTGGGCCCCGGTGTCGATGTAGGAAAGCCACCTGTCCAGAAGATGGTTGACCAAAGTCTGGTCTTTTTTACACATATAGACAAGATGGAACTCGATGGGAAGATGTACGGGCCGTTCGATAAGGGCGATCTGGCCGATGGTTTGCCCCCCCAGTTGATGGATCAGCTGCGCGCCAATGGCTCGGTTGGGCAGTTCACCGTACAGGCGCTTGTGGAGGAATTGTTCGCATGAGCGATTATAGTGATTATAAGGACGTATGGGTCTATCTTCAGGTGGAGGACGGGTCCCTGAGCAGGGAATCCCTTGAAGCGCTCGCTGCGGGCAGAAAGGTGGCGGATAAGCTGCATCAGAAGCTCATCGGCGTGTTGCTCGGTCCAGCAACAAAGGAAACGCTCAAGCAGGCCATAACATATGGAGCTTCAAAGGTGATTCACTGTAATGATGAATCACTTACACCATACTTCAATCTCCGATACATAGATGTACTGACTGAGCTGACTACAAAGAGGAAACCATATGCGTTCATTTTCGTTGAAAACGAGCTGGGCAGGGACATCGCCCCGCGTGTAGCTTATAGGCTGAACACCGGGTTAGCCACCGGAACGATCGAGTTGGATATAGGCGAATTTTTTAACGCCCTTGAAAAGAAGAAGTATGAAAACCTGCTGGTCCAGATAAGGCCGGATTTCGGGACGCGGATAGCTAAAATATTCACACCGTCAAGGAGACCTCAAATGGCAACAATAAGGCCAGGGAACTTTATTCCGCTTGAGCCGGACACAAAAAGGAGGGGAAGTTATGAGGAGTACAAATATGAAGGCGGACAGGTGAGTTATCCAGCGGTGGTTCAGGATATGAAGGAGCTTCCAAAGCCAAAGGTGGACCTCAGGGAGGCCAAGGTCATAATAAGCTTGGGCCTTGGCATACTGAAAGATGGGAAGGGTAATGCGAGGAACCCAAGGGATGCCTATGATTTTGCGGTGAAGCTCAAGGAAGTTATACAGGCAAAGTACAATCTGAAGGCTGAGCTGGGCGCGACCAGGGCGTTGCTCTATGCCAATTTAAAGGAGCTGGAAGGGCTTCTTACACACGATAATCAGGTGGGCCAGACCGGCGTTACGGTAGCCCCCGACGTTTATTTCGCCATAGGTATAAGTGGCTCGATACAGCACAGGGTTGGGATGCAGAAATCCAAGAAGATAGTGGCTGTAAATACGGATCCCGGCGCACCAATGCTTAAGATAGCGCATTATCCGGTAGTTGAAGACCTCTATGATTTTATGCCGAAGATGATTACGATGTTAACGGAAGGGAATGAGGGGAGGAAGATAGTTGCAACCTGAGTTTGATGTAATAGTGGTGGGCGCCGGGCCCGCAGGGGCCGCCAGCGCGTTGACCCTAGCGCGCAAGGGATTTAACGTAATAATGCTGGAGAAGGCCAAGATACCAGGTGAGCGAAACGTAACCGGCGGAGTGCTATATGGCGACTTTTCTGGAAAGTATGGGCTCATAGATCTCCTTCCAGAGTTCGAAGCCGAAGCGCCGGTTGAAAGGAAGGTCGTATCTCACGAAGTCTATGTAGTCTCCAACGCACGGGACAATAAGTATAGGTACTATAAGATGAACCGTGGCTCGGCGGCGGTCAGGATGGGCATCTTCAGCATCCCGCCCGAAGGCGGGCACGATTATACGGTGTTGAGAAGGGGCTTTGACCGCTGGTTTGCCTTGAAGGCTGTAGAGGCGGGCGCCATGCTTTCGACTTCTACCACCGTTGAGGGGCTGTTAAAGGAGGGGAACGCGGTGGTCGGCGTAAGGACACCCCAGGGGGACATCAACTCAAAGGTGGTCATAGACTGTAGTGGGGTAACTTCCCCGCTCGTGGAAGAGGCTGGCCTCAGAGAACACCTTGGACCTTCTCAGCTTTACCACGGTGTCAAACACGTCCTCAAGCTGGATGAAGAAACTGTGAATAGCAGGTTCGGCGTTAAGAAGGGGGAGGGAAAGGCGATGGCACTACTGGGCGAGTTCATGGATGGCATCTCGGGCGGCGCGTTCATTTATACCAACAGGGATACCATTTCAATAGGCATGGTAGTCTCCATGAACTCCATGCTTAAGAAGATCACTACCGATTTCACAGATACAGGGAAACTGTTAGATGTGCTTGAAAGGCTTGAAGGCAATCCGCTCGTTGCCGAGCTTATTGATGGGTCGGAGATGTTGGAATATTCGGCACACAATATCCCAAAATCCTACAAATGTGTCCTTAAAAGGCCATATGCAGATGGTTTCCTGGTCGCCGGTGACGCTTTAGGTTCCTTCGTCAAAATAGGATCGATGATAGATGGAATGAGAAGGGCTATAGCATCGGGCATGATGGCGGCCGAGGCGTTCATTGGCGCCAGCGCATCAGGTTCTTACGGCGCTGGTTCCCTCGCCGGATATATGGACATCCTGAAGCCGATATACAGGGACGTGGCCAGATCCGGGAGGGACAGCTTTGTATCCGAGAGCTCATTGGCCTATAGCCTGTTCCCGAAACTCGTGCTTGCAACCGGCCTTACTTCGAAGGAGGGGGACGTTAAGGTTATGAAGCCGATCGACCAGCGGGACGCGATCCAGAGGATTCAGGACGGAACCAGCCTCCTGAATTATGACGAAGATAAGGATTATGCGCACATAAAGGTCAACGCCGAAGGATGTTCCAGAGCCCTTGATAAGCCATGGGTTCCAGCCTGTCCTGTCAACTGTTATACCATATTGACATCTAAAGGCGTGTTTGCCTCCTTCAAAGACCTGTATATTTACAACTTAAGGAAGCTCGAGTCGGATGCCGGGGCTAAGGGTGGTAATGAAAAGAACTTCAGGTACAGGGCGCTATTACAGTCAAGAAAGGATGTGGCCCTGGCCGGTCTAAGGTTTGACTGGGTGGCCTGCGTAGAGTGCGGCACGTGCGGCGCTATAGGTCCAAAGGATATGGTTGATTTTCACAGTGAGAAGAATGGTCATGGCGTAAGGTACAAATTTGGGTAGGTTAAAGCCGATAAAAGCTTCTGGCGTTTTGATATACAACCATCCTTGCCACTTCTTTGGCCCCAATATCGTTAAGGCTTTGCTCTAGGTCATAAACGCCCTGAGGCCAGCTGGGCTCGGTACTGGTGTCCGTATTAGCCATCACCATCGAACCATCGTATTTCATGGCAATCTTCACAGCTTCCTCTACGGTAAGCTTTGCCGGCTGTATCGTTAAGCCCATCCAGCGGCCGCTTCTCCTGACGTCATCTGCGATTTCCGATGTTACATGGTCCACGACCGTTAGACTGGGGTCAATCCCAACACGATCAAGGAGCTTGAGCACCTTTGCCGTTATGACGGCCTTGTTTTTTCTCGGCGTATGGATTATGGCCGGCTTGTCCAGGCGCTTGGCGATCCTGAGCTGTAGTTCAAGTACTTCCATCTCAATTTTGTCACCAGTTTCAAGCCCAACCTCCCCTAGCGCCTTTACTGAGGGCTGAGCCAAGAATTCCTCTACGTAGGAAAGGGCTGCCTGCAGGCCTTGGGGAGGGATGCACCTTGGATGGATACCAATAGCAGGATAGTGAGCAATACCAACCCTGTCTAACCGCGCCTTTTCAACTTCGACGACCCATACGAACAGGTCGTGTATTGTCGTTCCCCGCTAGGCCTAACTGGAATCCAGCTGGCTGATACTATCCCTTCCAGGCCCTTTTCCTTGAGTTCGCAGAGGATGCTCGGGTTTGAAAGGTAATGATGAGAATGAGAATCCATCCAAGTCATAATCTTGCTCAATTTTTATCGATATTTAAGGATTAAGTTACTCATAGCTTTTGGGCTTGATTTCACAATGCAAGGTTGAACATGTTATGCCAAGGCCCTATTGAGATCAGCGCGTTGCAGTTGAACGAACTATCGTTGGTTTCCGGCATCCGTTGTCAGCTAGCCCGTGTAAGGCACGATTTTATTAATTATAACTCCAAGGGCGCGTTCCGTGGTGAGGGTATCACGCGCATATCTGAAGGAAACATGTATTAACAGATAAATCAGCGATATCTAGTGCTGGGCTAATGGCGAAAACCATAGATGCCAGGAATCTGACAAGAATATTTGGTGACACTACGGCAGTTGATAATATATCATTCAGTGTAGGTGAGGGGGAAATCTTCGGATTGCTTGGACCAAATGGTGCTGGAAAGACCACCACGATAAGAATGCTTTGTTGTCTAATTTCGCCTACCAGCGGTTCCGCGATAATTGAAGATTATGATACCACTGATAGGGAAGGAGCAATGAACATAAGGAGGATGATAGGTCTGGTTCCTGATAACGTAGGTCTTTATGAAACTTTAAGCGCATATGATAACCTTGAATTCTTTGGTAAAATGTATGAACTTCAGGACCGACAGAGGAGGGAAAATATCGAGAAGTACCTCAAGTTGGTTGATTTATGGGACAAAAGGGATAGAGCTATCGGATCCTTTTCCAAGGGGATGAAACAGAAGGTTGCAATTGTAAGAGCTCTGATCCATGACCCCAAGGTGCTGTTAATGGACGAACCGACAGTAAATCTTGATCCGGAGGCAGCGAAGGGCATCAGGGACCTCATTCTTCGACTTAGGAAGGACGGTAGAACCGTTCTTATTAACACGCACAACTTGGATGAAGCGCAGCGCATCTGTGACAGAATAGGCGTGTTGAAGACAAAGCTGATCGCGGTTGACACGCCGCAGAACCTCGAGCGTGCCATATCTGGCACTCAAGCCGTTGTTGTGTTGGAAGAAGTAAATGATGATATATTGAGCGCAATTAAGGCTGTAAATCTTAAGGATATAAAAAGGGATGGAAATAAGCTGATAATAGATGTAAGCGACCCTGAGAAGGAAACGCCTGTAATAATAAATGCGATAGTCTCTGCTGGAGGAAAGGTCATATCAGCTAATAGGATTGGCGCCTCGCTTGAGGAAGTTTACCTTAAGCTAGTCAGGGAGTGAAACTATGAAGTTCTGGAAAGCTTGGGTTACCGCAAAAAAGGACCTATCCATCTTAAAAAGAAGGAAAGCTTTGGTCGGGTTAATAATAGCTTTACCGCTGGCTCTGGGCATCGCGCTCCCATCCCTCACTTATTACTTGATGATCAGACGCAATATACCATCGTCCACGGCGACGGAGCTTCTGGCCTCCTTCGCATTCTTTTTTATGATCATAGCAGCCCTGCTACCGTTATATATTTCTTCTTATAGTCTGGTTGGAGAGAAAATTGAAAAGAGTCTAGAATCATTGCTTGTCACTCCTGTTACCGATGGGGAAATACTGATTGGGAAATACATAGGGGCATTCCTGCCGATGATAATTTCGATTTTCTTTGGGGAAATCGTGTTTATGGCACTTGCCGATTTCCTAACGTTCACTAAATTGGGCTATCTGTTTTACCCAAACTGGAGCTTTGGAATTGCAATGTTTATAGGTACTCCGCTTGCGATCATATATGGCATCAGTTTCAGCGTACTTGTATCTTCAAAGGTAAATAGCGTTCAGAGTGCCTACCAGATAGGGGCAACCTCACTCCTTCCTTTTTATGCGCTGTATG
>JAJZYL010000039.1 GCA_021798095.1 archaeon
AGTAAACCTGGATACAAAGGTATTGGTACAGGGCATAACCGGCAGAGAGGGAAATTTCCATACCAAAGCGATGCTGGACTACGGCACAAACGTTGTAGCAGGTGTAACTCCTGGCAAGGGCGGGTCTGAGGTTCATGGGTTACCGGTGTATGATCTTGTATCGGAGGCCGTATCGGATAATTCCATAAATACATCCATTATATTTGTACCTCCAAGGAGTGCGGTTGATTCGCTGTATGAAGCCGTCGATGCGGGGATCAAACTGGTGGTAGTTATAACGGAGGGTATACCCCTTCACGAGGAACTCAAGGCGATAGAATACGCTCGTTCTAAAGAGGTTATTGTGATAGGGCCAAACTGCCCTGGTATAATATCGCCATCTTTATCTAAGGTCGGCATAATGCCGGCAATGGTATTCAAACAGGGCAGTGTAGCCGTAATATCAAGGAGCGGCACCCTTACATACGAAGTAGCATACCATATATCTACTCAAGGTCCGGGTATTTCCACCGCCTTAGGGATAGGAGGAGATCCCATAATAGGACTTACGTTCAAAGATGTCCTTCAAATGTTGCAGAAAGATGATCAGACAAAGGGCGTAGCGTTAATTGGAGAAATTGGAGGCAGCATGGAAGAGGAGGCAGCTGCCTTTATAGGTAGAGGCGAATTTAACAAGCCAGTAGTAGCGTATATAGCGGGCAGGACGGCCCCGCCAGAAAAGAAGATGGGTCACGCTGGAGCCATAGTTTCTATGGGATCAGGGAGTGCACAGGATAAGATTTTGGCCTTCAAGGGCGCCGGTGTGCCGGTTGCCGAGACCCCGATGGACGTGGCCGCTCTCCTGAAGGAGAAGGTTTAATCAATCCTCCCTCAACTAATTTCTTCATATCGAGTATACCATCTATTTCCTTATAAGTGTATCCAAGCGATTTGAGCGCTTCCCTGATCGAAGAACCTTTCACCAATTCCTTACCTATGGCCGAAGCCCTATCATAGCCTATCAGTGGGGAAATAACGGTTATCAGGGAAGGGCTGCCTTCAGCATATTTCATAGCCCTTTCTTTATTGAATACGATATTGGATAAGACCACTTCAGCTATTTTGTATAATGCTTCTGATAGGAGCTCCTCTTGGGCCACCACATCATAGCCTACAAGCGGAACTCCCATGCTGAGTTCAAATTCACCAAATGTGCTTGCTATCTCTATTGAGCGCCCCAGTCCTAATACCTGAGCCATAGCCAGCATCGATGCTTCAACTGTCACCGGGTTGGTTTTTCCGGGCATTATACTGCTTCCTGCAACTTCCTCCTGAGTTGGGATGTCAATCTCACCTAGCCCTGTAATGGGGCCAGAGAACATTAGACGGAGGTCCTGGCAAAGGCGCAACAGGTTAATTGCAGCATTGGTCATGGTATCGCTCAGCGACAGGATATCCGTAAGAAGCTTCATAGCCCTTGATTTATTGCTTGACTCACGGAAATCAGTTTTCATTATCAAGTTTATACTCTTTATCACCAAGTTGCCAAACCTAGGATCCGTGTTGATACCAGTACCAACGGCTGTTCCTCCAATCGGTAGCTCCTTAACCATCTTTAACGTTGATGCCACAGACTCTTTGTTAATCCTAAATGCATCTGCATAGGCTTTAAATTCCTGCCCCATTGTAACAGGCAGAGCATCTCTCAGGTGTGTGCGTCCTGCCTTGTAGACGCGATTCCCACTTTCCGCCAATCGATCAAGACTGTTTATTATAGCGTCAAGTGCCGGTATCAGTGCCTGCTCTGCCTTCCCTACTGCTGCAATCCTTATGGCTGTTGGCACAACATCGTTGGACGATTGTCCCATATTTATATGGTCGTTCGGATGAACCTTTACGCCAGCCAGTTCGGAAGATCTGGCAGCTATGACCTCGTTCAAATTCATATTGATACCTGTTCCAGAACCTGTCTGAAAGACGTCTACAACCACTTGATCGTCGTAAAGGCCGCTTGCTGTTTCTTTCGCGGCTCTTTGGATGGCTTCACCTATCCCCTTATCAAGCAATCCCAAAGAAACGTTAGACATCGCTGCAGCCTGTTTTATTGTCGCTACGGCCCCAATTATTTCCCTTTGAAACCTGGTACCGGTTTGAAGGAACACCTTCTTTGATCCTTCGACATACTTGAACGCTGAAGTCCTTGAACTCATCAATATTCCCCCGATAACCTTTTTAGCAGGCAGTCCGTAAATTGTGCTGCGGTTGCGCCGTCACTACGTCCTGTCATCCTTATTTCCGCTGTACATCCATCCAAAGCGTTATCCAGCTTCCTAGCTCGCTCGACCATGCCCATGTGCTCTAGCATCATGGCTAATGCTTTAATTATGCTACTGGGATCCGCATACTTAGCCCTTCCTTCCTGTACCATCCTCGTAGCGCTTCCATGAATTGCTTCGAACATAGCATAGCGTTTACCAATGTTTGCGCTTCCTGCCGTCCCAACGCCTCCCTGAATTTCAGCGGCTTCATCAGTTATTATATCGCCATACAGGTTTGGAAGCACTATTACTTGGAAATCACGCCTTCTATTTTCGTCCAGAAGCTTTGCAGTCATTATATCTATATACCATGAATCCCATTCGATCTCTGGATATCGGCTGGCCACCTCCTTGGCTACCTTAAGAAATAGACCGTCGGTAGATTTAATCACATTGGCCTTAGTTACGACTGTAACCTTCTTCTTTCCCGTCATTCTTGCATGATCAAAAGCCAGTCTGATTATCCGCTCGGCTCCGACGCTGGTTATAACCTTAAAATCAAAAGCCATTTCGTCCCCTATCTTTACGCCCTTCCCTCCAAGTATGTATTCCCCCTCTGTGTTTTCCCTAAAAAACGTCCAGTCAATGCCCTTTGATGGAACCTTTACGGGCCTTACATTGGCAAACAGGTCGAATAGCCTTCTGATGGCTATGTTTGCACTTTCCACGTTGGGGAGTGAGCTGTTTTCATCAGGAGTAGTGGTTGGACCCTTTAGGAGGAGATCTGTCCTTTTTAAGAGCTCTAATGGCTTATCAGGAAGAGGAGTTCCAGCCTTTATCCTTTCCTCTAATGTAAGCCCTTCGATGTCCACAATTTGAACCCTTCCAGATTCTATTTCATCCCTTATCAGAAAAGAAAGGATTTTCTTAGCCTGTTCGGTGATGACAGGGCCTATTCCGTCACCAGGTACTATGCCTATATTTATCCTTTTTAGTTTTGTGTAATCCACCCAATCCCCTTGGGATTCTATTGCCCTTATCCTTTTGAGTTGATCTTCAATAAGTTGGCCGAATTTCTCCTCAGCGCCTCGAATAATTTCAGATTGATCCATGTTATGGTGTTCGCCCGCAGTTATTTATAGGGATTGCGTCTGGCCTTAGCATCGTTCATCATTTGGAGGAAGCTGACGCTAAATCTTTGTGCGCAGGCCGAGATCTCACCGCCCTGAAAACTACATAGATCACGATTACTGCCACTACCAGAAGAGACGCAGGTAGAAAGTACTTGTTTAGATAGGAAGTAAATGTAGGCCAGCTAGGTCCAAGCAAATATCCAATATATATCAGCAGCAGGTCCCAGGCAGCAGAACCAATCGTCGTATAAAGTAGGAACCTCTTGATATCCATCTTGAATGAACCGGCAGGAAATGAGATAAGCGTTCTAGCCCCAGCTAGTAACCTTGTACATGCTACGGCATATCCGCCGTATTTATTGAACCAGCCGACGCTTCTTTTAAGGGCGTTTTCGCTTAACCATCTCCTCTTATAAAGGAATTCCATACCTATACTGTAGCCAATATAATAGTCCACCAGCGACCCAATCAGGCAGCCAGCTAGCGCGGCAACAAGTACTGGACCAAATTCCATCCTTCCTTGGTAAATCAGATAACCGGAAAGCGGTAAAATAACTTCACTAGGGATGGGTAATGACGAGCTTTCTAGTGCCATGAGAAAAAAGATCATTGGCGGTCCACCTGTAGCTACCAGGCTGGCCGTGCTCTCTGGAATATAAGCTATAATAGCCAGCAAACCCCCAAACCCTATTGATGGATTATCTATATCGTATATACCAAAATAGTCTAAGATTATATATGCCGTGGCCACTACAAGTGCAATTATAACAAGTATTAGGAACTTATTGCCTGTCTTCACAGCTAGGCTTTTTTTATCGTTCCTATAAACTTTAATCAATAGTACACCTTACGATTATAATTCTGCTCAAAATGGTCTTTTTTATATCTAAATCTAAATTAAATAAGGGTCCGCGGGCTTATTTCATCTACTAGGTAGTTGTCCAAGAAATGTTCACTGTTTACCAGATGTCGGAAGGCCAATTGCCTGATCCTAGCTGGTAGCGCGCTGTATAAACGAAGGATATTTCTCTGAAAGGCGATAGCTCCTTGTAAACTGGCTAACTTCTTCTCCAAATAAGCATCAATATCCATAGATCCTTCTATGGCTTCAAACGCGCGCTCCGCTGAAATCGCCGCCGGTCTAATCCCTTCACCTGTCAAGGGATATACAAGTCCTCTGGCTTCTCCTATCCTGAGCTCCCGATTTTTGACTCCCCCTATGGTAAGGGGAGCACCACGGAGATCCAGGACACTAAATTGCTTGAACACCCGTTTAATGTACTGCATAACGGCTTCTACTGGATTTTTGATTCCAATGAAACCACCTCCTACATTATAGAACCCTCTCTGGCTTGGAAATATCCAATAAAAGCCTGAAAATCTACTATCAAATTCGAAGATAACCCCCTTATGCTCATTCGGACTTGCCTTTACAATAGCCCTTACCACTGTGACGGTCTCTCTTTTCGTATCATATGGACCATAAGCTCTTATAACGATGTCATATTTGCTTCTATTGACCAACCTGCCTTTGATAAAGGAGGTTCCGGCTTCCCTCATAGAATTGATCCAACCGCTCTTATCTATTATGACCCATTTTGGACGCCTGTAGCTTATTTCACCCAATCCCTTACCGTCAAGGATGAATGAAAAATCATGAATTTCATCAATAACTTTCCAAGGAAATTTTGGCATATATATATTAGGTACCGCTTCTCCACAGGCTTTATAGTAACATTGACTGCTATCATACAAATCCACATTTCTTTCCTTCTCAGAAAGAAGATAGTAAAGATATGACCCTCCAACCCCTGCTCCTTCTATTGCTATCCTCAATCTACTGTCTCCACTTGTAAATAGGTCAAAATGCCTATATGAGAATCAATCTATGGACTAGCAATTTAAGCCTTACTTAATTTTTAGCGGGCATGACATTTCCTGATTTGTTAAGGCATGGAAGAGAAATATTTCAAGCGCTCGGATAATAGGTATTTATTTTCTTGGAAAATAAATACTATAAAGTATGAATCGGCCAAGATAGCGCATCTTACGCAATTTGAAAGTAAAGGGTTATGGCATAGGTATCCAGAAAAAAGGATCCGCCAAAAAAAATACATTTGAGTAACGTTATAAATATGGCGGCCATCACACTACCGAGAACTCTGGCAAAACGTTTAAACCAAATAATTAGATGCCAAATTTATCACATCAATGTTTTTATAAATGGCTTAAAATATAGTGACTATGAGTATAGAACGTATCAACCTCGGACGAAGCGATCTAATGGTTTCTAGAATTGGTTTAGGGACTTGGCAAGCCAGTTATAAGCAGTGGGGGGAAGACGTACAGGATCTTAAAATAATAGACGCCATTAAGAAATCGATTGAACTTGGAATAAATTTAATCGACACAGCTGAACTATATGGAAACGGCCACTCTGAAAAGGTTATTGGTTCTGCTATTAAGGGAATGAACAGGGAGGAGGTTGTTATAGCATCAAAGGTTTACGGTGCTCACCTTAGGTACGATGAACTGCTTAAATCTGCAGAAATGAGCATGAATAGACTAGGAGTAAAATATCTGGATCTTTATCAAATTCATTGGCCAGATCCGTGGGAACAGATTCCGCTTAAAGAGACTATGAAAGCGATGGAAAAGCTCTATGTAGAAGGGAAGATTAGAGCAATAGGAGTTAGCAATTTCGCGGTCAGGGATATGGAGGAGGCAGCATCGCATCTGTCCAAGGGTTTTATCGCCTCCAACCAGGTAAGATATAACATGCTCCAAAGGGAAGTGGAAGAAGAGGTCCTACCATATTGTAAGCGTAATTCCATTACAGTTATGGCCTGGAGCCCCCTTGCGCAGGGGGCGCTGACCGGAAAGTATTCTCAAACAAACGTCCCAAAGGACACGATCCGTAGTGACAATAAATTATTTAAAAAGGAAAATCTAGAAAGAATCCAGAAACTACTAAATGTAATGTCCAGTCTGGCAAAGGCCTACAAGAAAAATATAGCCCAAGTTGCTTTAAATTGGCTTCTTAAGGATAGGATAGTCGTACCAATACCAGGGGCTAAGACGCCCAAACAGGCAGAATCCAATGCGATGAGCTGTGATTGGAGCCTTAACGCAGGCGACTTGAAGCTAATAGCTGAAGTACTGGCAGGCATAGATCTGGATTATATGTAATTAACGGCTTTACTTGCCTTTTAGATTCTATTTGCTCAGTGCCATAAATAAGGGAGACGGTTACAGTTAATAATATATATAAACGAACATTTGATATAGCCGTTGCATGAAGAAAGGAATTCCACAGAAATCGACCTTCAGTGCATGGTTTGACGCGGTACTCAAGGAGGGGGAATTTATTGATATCCGTTATGGAGTGAAGGGGTTTATCGTTTATAGGCCTAACTCAATGTCCATTGTTAAAGGCCTTTATCATATGTTTGAATCAGAGCTTAAGAAAAATAATCATGCTGAAGCCTTATTTCCGTTATTCATACCGTATTCCAGTTTTAAGAAGGAATCTGAGCACATCAAGGGGTTTGAAGATGAAACTTTTATGGTCGAAAGAGCTGGTGGGGAGGAGCTTGATGAGAAGCTCATCATAAGGCCGACTTCTGAAACCGCCATATACCCAATGTATTCGCTCTGGGTTAGGAGTTATAATGACCTTCCGCTAAAGCTTTTTCAGTCCGTAGCAGTATATAGGTATGAGACAAAATCTACACGGCCCCTTCTTAGAGGTAGGGAATTTCTATGGATAGAAACACACGATCTATTTTTGAATGAAGAGGAGGCTAAAGCTCAGATAATGGAGGATTTGCGGGTTGCAAGTAAGATTTACGATTCAATAGGGCTTTCTTTTTTAATAACAGAGAGAGAACCATTTGATAGATTTCCCGGAGCCGTGGAAAGCTATGCTTATGATGCAGTGCTGCCGACGGGAGAGGTGTTACAGATAGCTACAACGCATTATCTAGGTCAGAATTTCACCAGACCCTTTGACGTTGGCGTCCTAAATAAGGAAGGGAAAAGAGTGTTGCCGTTCAGCACCTGCTGCGGAATAGGCATATCTAGGTCGTTAGGTGCTTTGATAGCAACTCATGGTGATGATCATGGAGCCATAGTTCCCGTGGGACTAGGAATGCTAGATGTCATAATTATCCCCATATACCATGGAGGCATAAATAATGATGTCCTTAACTATGCCACCAAGGTTCGTGATGAGGTAAGCTTGAGCGGCCTTAATGTTACATTGGATACCTCTGAACTGACGCCAGGTGAAAAGTTCTACCACTGGGAATTAAGAGGAATCCCTATCAGAGTAGAAATTGGAGAAAAAGAAGTCAATCAGAATGTGGTCACCATATTTAGACGCGACAATGGAGTTCGGAAAGTTGTTGAATTAACCAAGATGGGATCTGAACTTAACGTATTAAAGGAGGAAATAAATCGTGAATTGAGCAATAGAGGGCGGGATGTGTTGAGCAAAGCGCTTCAAGAAGTTAGAACTAAAGAAGAATTATTGAAGGCATCAAAGCAAAAAAGTATTATGCTAGCAGACTTCTGTGGTCGAAAGGAGTGTGCGGATGAGATACGTAATGCTTCAGGTGGGTTCGAAATAAGAGGTAGGCCATTAAATCTGGATTATAAATTGATGGATAAATGCGTATGGTGCGGCAATAAGTCATTACGTAAGGTGATAATAGCTAAGGCTTACTGATAATTGCGGTATGATCTGATTAAATTCATGCTTATTGCCGTTGATTATTATCTTATTGACATCCGTTGAACTAGTATGCTATACATAGTTAAATGCGGAAGCATAATTACCCAAGTCCAGAAGCCCATGACCGGAGAAGCTAACCAATACTGTTGTTTTTTTACCGTCTTTTTTAGCATCTTCCTCCAGTTCCTTCAACAATGGTAATGTATGCGCCGTTTCGGGTGCTGGGATATACCCTTCCTTTTGCGAGTAGAGCCTTGCCCAATTGAAAGCCTCTTCTTGATTATAATCCCTAGATTCTACCATCCCCTTTGCCATTAGCAGGCTGAGCGTCGGTGCAACCGCGTGATAGCGCAAGCCTCCTGCGTATACAGCGGGTATTTTAAGCTGATAACCCAGGGTGTACATCTTTAATTGTGGTAGAATGCCGCCTGTATCAGGGTAATCATATCTGTACTTACCTTCAGTCATCTTTGGCACTTCTAATGAACCGCAGGCTATGTACCTACGTTTTTTAGTTCCAGATTTAAGTTCTTCGCCTATAAATGGAAAAGCAAGACCGCTATAATTGGACCCGCCTCCTACGACTCCTATCACGGCATCGGGGTCTTCGCCTATAGATTTCATCTGAGCTTGGGCTTCCAGCCCGGCTATCGTTTTAAACATTATGTCGGAATTCACTACGCTACCAACCACATATTTTCCGCCATTTTCTTGTGCATATTGGACAGCATCGGTTATTGCCATACCAAGGCTGCCAGGAGTTTCAGGATCCGATTCTAAAGCCTTTTTCCCAAAAGCGGTTAATTCTGATGGGCTCGGGTGTACGTTTGCTCCGTACATCTGCATCTGATACCTCCTATACGGCTTACCTTCATAACTTGTCTTTACCATGAATACATGGGCCTTGATACCCTGGATAGCAGAGCCTAGAGCTACGGCAGCCCCCCATTGGCCAGCACCGGTCTCCGTTGATACAAACTTTGCATTATCCATTCTAGCGAAATATGTATGAGCTACTGCACTGTTTATCTTATGGGATCCGACGTACGTTTGGCCTTCCATTTTCATATATATTTTTAGATGGCCACCAAGATATTCTTCTAGCCTGTTTGCTCTTACTAGCGGCGTTGGCCTTCCTACTTTTAGATAGATTTGCCTGAGTTCATCCGGAATTCGGATGCGCTCGTCCCTGGAAAATTCATATTCGAGCACCTTCGAAGGGAGGACTTGGCCAAGAAGAGCCATTGAATTTTTATCTCCCTGCGGCATTGGAAAATCGGGCATCTGTGAAAGGATATTGTACCAATAACTTGGTTCGTCGTCTTCATTAAGTTGTACAACGAGATTTTTCATGATCTTAGGTCAGATATGTATATATATAAACCTATTTGTCTATATATCTACAATAATGTGTAATCATACTGTTAAATTTAGTGAGCTAAGCGATCATGTTAATTTGATTAAATTTTCAACTTGACTTACTCATCAGGCCGTTTATCGTCCCTAACTTGACCCTTTAAAACGGCGATAGATACATAGCATTCTTCAACGTCTTCCATTATTCTGACAAGATTTGAATAAATGGTTTCATTTTCCACTTTTTCAACGTTCTGCATTATTGGTAACAG
>JAJZYL010000040.1 GCA_021798095.1 archaeon
GCGGCCGCAACCGGATACCCGCGGTAGAATATGTAGCCCATGAACTCCTGAACGGCGTCGATGTCTTCAGGGTAGACGACCTCGGAAATGAACTTCAATGCCAGCGGGCACTTCGCCTTCGGGTCGTACTCCACCGGAAGCTGGATTGCAGAGAAATACGCCTTATCCGGCGTGTGGTCGATGAATACGCCGGTCTTCATGTTCAATATGCCGTTTTTCAGGTTGAATACATCTGTGTTGTCCGCCAAATCGCGCTCGTATGTCCTGCGCTGTATGTGCCCAAACATTTCAGCGATGTAACGGAGCGATATGTTGCCGCCTGAAACACGGGCCTGCTGCTCGGCCCACGCCCTGATCGTGTCCTCCATGTCCGGCACGTACATTCCGCGCCCAACATCATACACGTACATGATACCGTTTGTCGTGATGATATGAAAGTGCTCAAGGACGTGGTCGGCCGCGTCGGAAGGGGTGCCGAGGCCAAGAAGGGATGGCGATTCGTCCGCCGCCACGGAGCGATCACGCACGATCCACTCGTGCGCCTTCCGCAGGGTGAATTCGGCGTACTGGTCGGACTCGCCCCACTTGCCTATTTTCGAATCGAGCATGATCCGATTGATCTGCCCATCGCTGAAGCCGTAGCTGATCAGCTTCATGACGAGCGCAAATTCAGCCTCAGAGCGGGACGCATACCCTTCGATGTCGCCGTTGAAGAGGCTGCTCAGCCGGCCATCAACGGTGAGCAGGTGATCAAAGGTGTCCCTTTCCGGCTTTGTGTCCTTCAGCACCTCAACCTGCCAGCCCAGCCTCCGGCCACGATCAAGGAAGGATGCGAGGAGGCCCTTTTCGACTATCGAAATGTCCATGGTCCCGACAACCTCGTACGTGCTCTTGCCGGAATCTATGTGGCACTTCTTCTTGTCGCACAGTGAGTGGTCGATGGTCGTGCCGACGCCGCACACGTAGCCGCCCCACCCGCACACGTCGACCTGGTGTCTGTCACCAAACACCTTGATCCTGCGCTGGACCTCCTCCTGGGTATAGTAATATACGTGGGCGCCGCCATGGGGCGTCTTCACGACACGGGTGGTCTTCGCCAGCCTCTCCCACTCCGGGAAGAAGGCCACGAAATCTTCCCACGCTTCGAAGTCGAGCACCACGAGGTTGTGGGATGTAACGCCGCCCATCACCGCATGGTTGCGGTTCGGGTCCTGCCCGAACCATTTGTCAAATTCCTCCTGTGATATGTGGCGGGTTTGGTAGTCCTTCCAATCCACGGCGGGGGTCTTTTTGTCGCGTTCGAGCGGGATGACGTTGAGGCCCATGTCAAAATCGATCCTTGCCGACATGCGCACGCATGTAAAAATTTACTTAAAAGGCATGACGTGGCCGCCCATCAGGACGACCGCGTCACCCCTGTCAGGGTTGTCAGGGGGGTATCATATTGTTGGCTCTTGAGTTTACTCAACCCTATATAAACCCCTTATTCCATATGCAAAAAAATAGGGAATTTTAAACACAAACCAAGAGAAAAAAAGGAAGCTTATATAGGGTAAGCAAAACCTAAGGACCAACAATATGCCGCTCCCCTGACAGCCATGACAGCCCTGACACGCTTGATCTCTATCCAAAAACCAACCACATCGGGGTTTGTTCGAAAAACGTTTGGAAGGATTGACATTGGGCGCCGCCCTATGCTGTCCACCCTGTCCATGGTTTGCAAAAAATGTAAACGTTTAGAGGTTGTGTAAAAATTCATTATGATCTAATAATCAGTGCCCACATCAATATAAATTATGGACTATCTAAATAATTCTTGCCCGGCCCCTTTACCGTTTTGAAGCCCCACGCTCATTTCTGACGAGTTTAACTGCGTTTTGACCGCAATCGACGTTCACTACTTCAAAACGGCAAATGGTTACGAAATTTCTTAATTGCTGGCCTGGCGCTATCGACGGCGCCTTTTTATATGATTAAAAGGGATATCCCGCGCAATAATGAATGATGGAATGAGCCTGATAATAAGCTGCATGGATTACAGAATTCAGGACGCAATAGATAGCGTAATCAATGATAATGAAAAGTTTGTTATAATGAGAAACGGGGGAGCTAATGTAAAGGGATTAAGAAACTCCATAGTAAGGATAATCAAGCAAGGGAACGTTAAAAGGATTAAGCTAATGCCTCACTCCGATTGCGTGGCAATGAAAATAGTTTATTCTGCATTAAGGGAAAATAAGGACTGCGATGCCGTCATATATGAAAACCTTGTAGAACAGTTTAATGGGGAAAATTTTAATTCATTAAAAGAATTAGAAATCGTCAACAAAGCCAGGCAATATGATAGTGCAAAAAGCCTGTTGGAGGAAAACGATATTGGAAAGGGCATCCAGATAGAGAGTTCATTTGTGAATACCGAGAGCTCGAGATACTATCAAAAAAATGGTTCGTTTGTATTGTCCTTCCCAATATCGGCCAAATACCGTAGCCTGTTTAATAGGATAGATAAAATCCGTGGTTCCTATTTCCTTCACTCATTAGATATTGAGGATTTGGCGGCGGATCTAGTTATAGCGAATAAACTGGTGGGATTAAACAAGCTGTTCCTGTTATATGTAAATGGGGAGGAGAAGGAGGCCTTAAACGAACATATTGAAAGAATGAAGGAAAGAAATATTTTAGGCGATGATATAGCGGTGGAGATGCTGCAAAATGGGCCTTAAAGCATATCGTCGCATAATACTGTGTGGGAAAAACCGATTTCGCCCATGACGCAACGCCATATTATAATCGGACCATAACAGGATTGAAATATAATCTCCCATCCTAATCTAGAGGCTTCGACAGAAAGTGTTTAAATATCTTGGTGATCCTTTCCATTGTGGTCAATCTGACGAACTCGTCGGGCCCATGAATGTTGCTGTCATCATCTATCACGCCCAGGCCGACCGTCGGTATCCCCTTTCTACTAGTATACCTTCCATCGTTGCCCACTAGCTCCCCTACACACCCCCTGCCGCAGCCCTGCGCCTCCGCAACCTTAAGGAATTCCCTGACCAACGGATGGCTTGGATCTGTATGGTAGTTCCCGCCGCCTTCGGACGACGCGAGCTCCACATCCGCCAATCCAGCCTTCGCCAATCTCTCTATCGTACCCCTCAGTTCGCTCATGGCCGAGTTCATATCTTCTTCCGGCAGAAGCCTCATATCAAAGGTAATGGTGACGCTTGGGGGGATGACGTTGTTCTTGAAACCTCCGCTTATGATGGTGGGCGATAGCCTGCCCCAGACCTTCCGATATGGTTGACCTTCCGGTGAATTTAGGGCGGACCGCATGCGCTCCCGCCTGGCTGAAAGCTCTGCCAGGGCCTCCAGAACTATGGGGACCTTCTGTATGGGATTCCTTGCCAGATGCGGATATCCGGCGTGCCCCTGTTTTCCCCTGATGATTATCTCCCCGTTCACTATCCCGCTGGCGCCACAGGACACCTTACCGCTCCCCGCATCGGCTATGACGGCGAAGGTCGGCAGCCTGTTCAGCCTGTTGATCAGGTCCCCGAGCCCCATGGCACCGCCCACCTCTTCGTCTGCGGTAAAGCAGAGCGTCAGACCATTTTTTATCCGCGGGGCCCTATCGATCGACTTGAGCGTTCCCAGCAGCACTGCAACGGCCCCCTTATCATCAGCCGAACCCCTTCCGTATAATTTATCACCACTTTTGGCTAACCTCAATGGATCTGTAGTCCAGCCAGGGCCGATGGGCACGGTATCGAAGTGCGACGCAAACAGGATAGGGCCGGAGCCAGATATCTCGACTTTGACGTTGGGCCTTGGCGCGTCGCCGCCGCTGGGCATAATTTCCGCGGGATATCCCAGACCCTCGACCTCTTCCCTTATCAGTTCCGCACACCGCTTGTAACCGCCGGCGCTGGAGAGATCAGAGCCGATGGCAATCAAATCCCCCAGCACGCGTTCCTCGTAACGCATTATATCATCGTTCAAGCGACCCATACGCCTATCCTGAATATCGTTGATCGCTTATATATAACGTTAAAAGGATGCCATCTCTTTGATCACAAGCGCTACGTCATCACCAAGTGAATACATGATGGGGACCGTGGCTCCGCTTTCCGTATATTTCCTTATAGATCTTCGGCAATCCTCGGGAGTACCGGTTACCGTTAACATCTCGACAACGGAGTCTGGGACAAGCTTCTTTGCCTTATCAAGCCCCCCGGGGGCTGCCGGCCATCCGCCCAGGGCCTGGTTTATATCCCTGATAAGGGATTCGGGGACGCCGCTCGCTTTCATGATATGGGGTTGTTGCCCCAGATATAATCCAATGTATTCCCTTGAGATATCCATGGCCTTATCGAAATCAGTATTCATGGAGAGGGCAACGAGCTGTGGCCTGTCTATGTCCTCCAGTTTTCGACCGGCCTTCTTGGCCCCTTTTTTGATGGCCTCTAGTGCCTGTTGATTGTATTTGGGCGATACCAAATAGTTCAGTACCACACCATCTCCGATCTCCCCCGCTAGCTCTAACATATCGAACCCCGTAGCGCCAATATAAACCGGTATATCCCTTGGTTTCTTGTCTCCATAAACTATGTCTATTTCGATGTCTTCTACGTTTACGAACTCGCCATGGAATGTTACTGGCCCTAGATTGAAGAGCTTCTTTAAAGTTGTTACGTATTCATGCATGGCCTTTAACGGCTTAACCCTTTTAACGCCCACCTTTGATGCCAGGGGTTCCCACCATGCGCCGATTCCCAATATAGGCCTCTTGGGAGCCAGTTCATAGAGCGTGCTAAATGTCTGTGCCATCAACCCAACGTTTCGAGTCCAATTATTAACCACACCACTTCCTACCTTAATCTTCTTGGTATTCGCCGCAACTGCGGCCATGGGGACTATCGCATCGCGCGCTAACCTTGTCTCACCGAACCAGACTGACTCAAAGCCCTCGCGCTCCGCGAGGGAAGCATATGCTATCTCTTCCCTTAAATTATGTCTATCCGACAAAAAGAGCGCTAGCCTGTCGGCCACATCAATGCATCCCTGTTCTATGGTGGCTCATCCGCTGGGCGATATATATAGTTATACTGTTCCAGACGGCCAATAGTGTGGTTTGATCCATCCATGCCTGGCTTCCTTCGCCGGCCGATGGCTTCAATTGGCCTGCGGTCAATGTCATATCGCGGCAGCCGCCCTTGCGTTAGGAAAGTATTTAAATAGGTATAACAATAATGCCTAACTGATGGATATAAAACTATCTCTCGAAAATCTGGCAGACAACATCAGGGCGGTGGTCACTACACCTTCAAGAAATCCATGGATATATGAAGAGGGCGAGGTGAGGAAACCAGGATCCATACATATCGCTATATTTGCACTGTTAATAGGAATAGGGGCCGTAACGGGTTCATTTGGAAGCATCGCGTTTCCATTGGGCTATGGAGTGTCCGGGTTCTGGCCCGGTGTAGCGGTACAGGCGGTTGGCTCCATATGGTTCGGGCTATGGGGCGCGCTCGCAGGCGGCCTGTTTCCATTCATCAGCAACTCCCTCTCAGGAGCACCTCTTTACGTAAGCCTTGCGTATTTTCCCTCCAACTTCATTCAGGGACTCCTTCCATTCCTGGTCTTCAAGTATCTTAAGGTGGACCCGAGGCTCAACAACTGGGTGGGGTACGCAGCATATGTCCTTTTCGCGGTGATAATTAACAATGCATTAGGAGCCACCTGGGCCGTCACGGCGTTGACATCGTTCCACTTGATCACAGTAACGTCTACGCCCCTATTCTTCAGTGGTTGGCTCATAGGCAACGGGTTGCCGAGCCTGATCTTCGGCATAATAGTGTTGAAAATACTTTCAAAGACCGTCGTCAGGTCACGCGCCTTCTGCAAGGGTTGGCTCGCGTGACCCCAACTTTTTTTATTTTTTAAGATGAAGCGCTGATGGCCAAGAAGATGATGAGGACGCTGCTGGGGTACATCCCGGCAAATTCGCCGATGCAGAAGCTGCATCCGATCACAAAGATCGCATTCCTGCTACTGGTCAGCGCCTATCCTCTTCTGGTCAATACGCCAGGGCTCAACGCGCTTGGGCTGGTGGCCATGCTCATCCTGCTTCAAGTTTCAAACGTGGAGCTGTCCATATTGAAGCAGTACAGATACCTCATAGTGAGCCTTATAGCCGTGGTGATAGTCGCCTACACGTTCGCCGGCGGATATGCCCCAGGGTATACCATCCTGTATAGGCTTGGCCCTGTTATAATAAGCCTTCAAAACGAAATCTTTGCCGTTGTCACGGCCATGAAGCTCGTCTTTGCCGTGTTCGTGATAATCTTTTTCCTATCCACCATAAGGGAAAGGGAGATAGTTCAGGGCCTTAGATTCTTAAAGCTGCCTTACAGCGTATGTCTGGTAGCAGGCCTTTCATTCAGGGCCATAGGGGTCTCCCTGATAGATTTCTTCACCATACAGGAGGCCCAGAAGGCAAGGGCCTTTGACCTTTCGACCTTGCCCATCATGGAGAAGATAAAACAGTACGGTATGTACGTTGTGCCCGTATTTGCGGTGGCGCTCCGAAGGGCTGAAGATGTATCGCTGGCCCTGGATGCCAGGGGCTTCGTCATGTTCGGCAGGAAGACCGTTAAAACAAACAGGACCGACTATATCCTGAGCGAATATAAGATCAAGGCCCTGGACATAGCCATCATAGCTATCCTGATAGCCTTGCTGGTGCTGATAGTCATGGGCGACTACTATTTTGGCTGGTTCAGAATCACGGGGTCGCTTACCAGCTTTCTAATATGATAGGATGATAAGGATGGATGAAATAATAAAGTTCGAAAACGTCAGCTGGAAGTACCTGGAAAGGGTCAATAAGACTCTCAATAACATAAATACCTCCATCAGGAAGGGGGAGTTCGTAGTGCTGGCCGGGCCGAACGATGCCGGGAAGACGTCGCTGCTGATGTGCATGAACGGTATAATCCCTAACACCCTGAGGGGGGTCATGGAGGGGAAGGTGCTCATCGATGGAATCAACACGAAGGATGCCGATTTCGCTACGCTTTCCAAGAAGGTCGGGTACGTCTTTTCCGACCCGGAAAGCCAGTTCCTTACGATGACTGTGGAGGAGGAGATCGCGTATTCCATGGAGAACGCAGGTCTCCCAAGAAGCGAAATACACGACAGGATCGACTGGGCCATGAAGATGGTGGACCTCCCTCTTGAATTCCTCAGCAAGGCGCCATACGAGCTTAGCGGTGGCCAGAAGCAGAGGGTAGCTATAGCCTCCGTGATAGCCATGAGGCCGCCCATACTCGTGCTGGACGAACCAACAGGCCAGATAGACCCAATCGGTAAGGCCGAAGTCCTCGATGTGATATCCAACATCAAGCGCGGCTATGACATGACCGTGATAATAGCCGAGCACAGGTTCGACAGGCTGATGAAGCTTGCTGACCGCGTCCTGCTAATCGAAGGAGGCGTAATTACGAGGGATCTGCCGCCCAAGGAGTTCTTCGAAAATCCAAGGGAACTGATCTCCCACGGCATATATCCTCCCGAGTTCAATCTCATTGAAAAGTACTTCATGGATAAGAAGCTCGTGGACCCTCCGATTTCCCTTTCCCTTGAGGAGTTTCTTTCTAAATTGGACAAGGCCTTACCTAGGATAAAGGAGAGCGACCTGCCGCATCAGGAGGAAAGGCCGTCCTATGAAGACGCATCCAGAAGGATCATTGAATTAAAGGGCATAAAGTTTACGTACCCCGATGGCACTCAGGCTCTGGAAGAAGTTAATTTATCCATAAACAGGGGGGAATTTCTGGCCATAATAGGGCAGAACGGATCCGGAAAGACGACAATAGCAAAGCTGATGGCGGGTATACTCAAGCCGACGGAGGGGAAGGTGGTAATAGATGGGGTCGACGTCACACACGAAAGGATAGGGAAAATAGCCTCAAATGTGGGTTATATATTTCAGAATCCAGATCACCAGCTATTTGAGCAGACCATAAATCAGGAGATCTCCTACGGCCCGAAAAACCTGGGAATTGATCCGGGAGAGATAGAAAAAAGGGTAAAGACATCAATGGAGATCACCGGGATTCCACCGACATATCTGGAGGAAAATCCCTTTATATTGAGCAAGGGATGGCGGCAGAAGGTTGCGATAGCTTCGATATTAGCCATGGGCCCCAACGTCATAATAATAGATGAGCCCACCACTGGGCAGGACTTTCCACAGGCCGACGTCATCCTTCAGTTCCTTTCAGGGCTCAACAAAAACGGTCACACCATAATAGTGATAACGCATGACATGACCTTCGTAGCCAGGTTCTGCAGGCGGGCGATAGTCGTTAACAGGGGAAAGATAGTGCTGGACGGCACGGTGAAGGACGTATTTAACGCTACGGAAGAGCTTGAAGCTACGAACATCAAGCCCAACGACACGGCGCTTATAGGCAAAAAGCTGCAGCGCTTCGGCAAGTTTGTAAGCGTTAACGATATAGTGGGCTCGGGCTAGGCGCCGGACATACCGTGTGAAAATATTTTAGCCGGATAATCGTTAAGCGTAATTTAATATTCAGAAACCTCCCATGACAGGACCCCCCCTGGTTTCCTAAAAATCAGTAAAGCCAGCACTTATATTCCAAGGAGAAAACAACAATTACATGCCAGGATGGCCGAAGATGGTCAGGTATTCCTTCATTGTAGGGCTGGCCCTACTCTCTGTGCAGTTCGTGCTGGGCATGATAGCAAACATTTATGCGACCCCGCCATATGGGCCCAGCAACATTGGGGTTCACTACGTAATGGGATACGTGCTGGCTGCGGTGGGATTGATCATAATCATTATGGCGGCGCTTTCAAGGCTACGGGGGCCTGTTGCGTTTGCCATAGCCGGCTTCGCATCCATCGTAATCGCAGGAGAATCTGGGCGTGAATTCGCATTTATATCACAGCAGAGCGGCATTTATTCCCTCTCAATGGCATTATTCTGGCTAATCGCCTTTACAGCGTACTTCTTGGGGCAGCAGCTCTCTGTTTCAAAGGGCGAGGCGGCAAAAAATTGAGGATAGCCATTTTGCTTGGCACCATCGCTGTACTCCTAGATCTTTTTGTAGGCATATCTGCGCTTGTAGTCACCGGAGGTTTTTCGAGATTATCTTTTCTGCTCGTCGCATTCTATGATGCATCCCCCATGCTAATGGCTGGCATAGGAGTTTTTGCTGGATTAATGATTGCAATCAAGAAATCAAACGCGAAAAGGGGAGGCTTGGTGGTATTGATAACAGGCCTGCTGCCAGTTCTGGTACTGTATGATATCGTCCACACGGTGGTTGCATATGGTAGCACATACATTTCCTTTCCCTTAGCTATTATATTCATCCTGCTTCTGGTCATTCCAATGATCCTATCATCGATCAGCGGCACTCTTATAATGCGTAGTCAGCGGAATGTCTGATGGCCCTTTTTTATATGTTATTTTCCACGCTTATATGTTTGTTGAAACACTGATTTGCTCGCTGCTATGGCGAACTCATGCGTTGAGGGCAACCCGTCATTCCCTGG
>JAJZYL010000041.1 GCA_021798095.1 archaeon
ACAGGCGAGCTTTCTGCAACGCTTAATAGCTAGAGCGTCGTTAGTCGGGACATGAATTACGACGACCTCCAGCGGACGGTGGTTGACTACCTTCGCAGGAACGATGCCTGGAACAGGGTGGTGTCCCTCGACATCGAGGCGAGCCTGGAAACGCCCCATGACCCTGGCAGGGCAATGCTAAGCCTCTCCGTGGCCAGGAGGGGCGCCGGCGGCATCGAAGTATCCGATTTCATAGTCAAGGAGGAGACGGAGGAACAGGAATTTGAGGCCATCTTCAGCCGGTTCGGCCCTTACTGTGAACAGAACAGGCCTCTCGTCCTCCTGGGGTACGGCATAAGCGACTTTGACCTGCCCATCCTGTCGGTAAAGCTGCGATTGCTTGACGAAAGGTTCAGGAAGGATGGGAAGTACCTTTCCGGGTACTGGGCCCTCAGGGACACGCTCAGGAGGGCGTATGTCATAGACCTCATCGACCCGGTCAGGTTCGAAATCGCCAGGGTCGACAGGGCACCGCCCCACTTCCTGTCCCTTGAAGCGGCCATCCAGCACGAAAGGTTCCATGGCCTGCCGTTCAGGAACGCGAAACACGTAGTCTCGGACCTCATGAAGGAACGACAGCTGAACAAATGGGAGGCAATCCATTACCTCTGGATGAACGACAGGGAACGGTTCAGGGAATACATAGAAGGCGATGTGCATGACACGCTGCTACTGGCTGAGGAGCTCTTCCTGAAGGCCTGACGCCCATTTAGCTGTCCTGGCCCCCCGTCACTGTAAAGGTGCTGTTGCTATCGGAAACGCCTACAATTCTGAAATGGAGGAGCGCCAGCTGGCCCCATTCGGTAGCGCCCACGACCGTATAAGTGCCGGGCTCAAAGCTCTGGAAGGCTGCGGGGCTGACGGTGCCGGGCTGGGGACCCTGCACATAGATGGAAGTGATGGGGCCAGTGGGGGGTATCCAGTAGCCGCTGAACTCGAGGTAGCTGGAGACCCTGTAAGAAGCCATGAACATGGTGCCATTGATCATGGATCCCTGCAGCGCCACCGAATCGACCCTGCCGTAGGGTAAGAACACGAACGCCCTTATGGCCAGGGAAATGGGGCAGCTGATGATGCCAGGCTCGTAAAGGTCCAGGGGGGCCCCGGCCGTGGATATGTTCGATGAAGTGTAGTAACCGCTGAGGATCGATATCCCCATGGGGAAATCGGAGGGACAGGGGCCCAGCGATGTGCCCCCTACTGCCCAGCTGTAAGCGGCCGCTACTGTCACGTTATGGTCCGTCGGGTTTACGATGGATATGTTGATGCCGATGCTCCCACCGGGCAGGGTTTCATTTGTGCTTATGCTCAGTTCCATCTCGAGCCCGTCGGGGGCCGGCACTACCTGCCACGTCGGCCCGCCGGCCGCCCGCTCCGGCGGGGCTGGCTGCGGAGAAAGATAGGAATAATAGGCCAGCGGCGCCAGGATGGCCACAGCGGCTACGATGAGCGCTATGATCAGGGCTAGGAGCTGCCTTCGCATGGAGCATACACGTTCTGCGGGCCTTAAATTCATTGCTCAAACCGGGATTTTACCTATCAAAAGCTCACCTCATTTCATTTTTTCAGAAATTTATGACTAAAATGGCCGTTTTAGCTAAACGTAAATAGCGTCCCGGCTATCGAAAGCCAGTAATGACAATGAGGTATTCAAAATCAATTCTGCTTGTCGCTTTGCTGTGCCTTATGTTCGTAGTACCATCAGTTGGCGGCATACCGACAGCACCCGCCGTGGCAAGCCTAGCTACCCCCAATTCATCCGTCTCAAGTAATAGCGTAACCACAGCTCCGGTCATCCCGCTGGTTTCGACTTTCATAAATATATCTGTACCAGCCGCTTGGCCTGTCCCTATAACCAATTCCCAATGGAATGCTCTGGTTCATAATACAACCTTCCAAACACTTTATCAGGAGTACGGGCCGTCTTCTTTGGGCGCTAATATGGGATATTCAGGCAACCAGTCATTCTATGGCTATATTATATATGCGCCGTACGGCACATATTACTGGAACTTTGTGTCCACCATCGAAAATAACGGGTCCGTGATGCATACACAGACTTCGTTCTACCAGCGGGCTAGCGGCGGGAATATCGGTTCGCCAGCTACCACCGTATAGCATCCTTGGCGATCGCTTCCCATGGCGACACGCCTTTAGAATACGTACACATGAGGCACATTATATGCCTCTCGTACTTTAGGCCGCATGCACTTTCACGGCAGCCTGGTCATGGACCGCCATACCACCCATAAAACGGGAGCCTGCACGTCAATGAACGGTACGCCTCCTGTAGCCATATCATCTGCCCGCCGCCTTTGGGGGTTCAGCCCTGCAAACGGTCCGCTGAATTCATGCAAGCCAGGACCGATTTTCATATATCGTAGAACCTGACGCGGCTCTTTCGCACGGCTTATTAATGGCTCCCCCCCTTCTATATACAATTGGCCAATCATGAGTACCCTCAGCTGTTGAAAAATTATTTGCTCTTTTGTGAGTGTAAGCGGAAGCATCAGGATACGGGAAAGCTAAGCCTGGATACCCAGTTCATCTTCCCTACGACCCTGCTTCCATTATTAATCCATATGAGAAAGGCTCATGCGACACTTCATACGCCGAATTCAAACCTTGCCGGTTACATAAACTACATGATTGAGAATACGGATAAGCCGGTCCTGGGCAAGCCCTACCTGCCCTTAGTGCGTTTGCCTCATGATATCAAGCTGGTCGATAATACGCTTCAGCCGCTTTACCACTTACTGGACAATTAGGCTATGCTAAAGGTGAACCTCGATGCGTATCGGTATCTCATGTTTGAATTGATAGATAACATCTACCAGCATTCGGAATTCAAGTATGCCTATACCATGGCTCAATACTACAGGAATCAAGGATTTGTAGAGCTTGGCTTCCTGGATGATGGGATAACCATAGCTGGGAGCTTCAATAAGAACACGAAAGCCAATTTTACGGATAGAAACAATTGGGAGGCCATAGATCAGGCTACGAAGGGCGCAACGAGCAAAGGTGGCGAACAGCGGGGATATGGTTTGAGTTCTTCCATCAGCATAGCCAAGGCGCTGGGCGGTGACGTATTGATAGTCTCTGGATATGGTGCGATATACATTAACCCAGGCCTGCGCCAGCCCTACCTGCTGCATAAGGCGCACCAACTAAGGGGCACATTGATCAGCTTACGGATCCCCCTTAATTCGCCCAGGATAGATATCTACATGTATCTCCAGTAAGTTTAATATATGACGGTACGGATGTTTGAAAATGGGTAAAGGGGGTAATCATATTGAAGTTCAACGGTGTGGATAATGCATACAGGAGGGTGAGCATTAACGAGGCCGTAGCCCCAAACCTGATATTGAGACAGAACGCGGATGATTTCTTCGATGAGATGGAGCGAGATAACATAAGCGCCGTAATCATTGATTTCGCTGGAGTTACCTCAATTTCAAGGTCATTCGCGCACCAATATCTCCTGAGGAAAGGCATAAGCCCAAAGGCGGTCAAGGAAATAAACGTGCCCCAGAACATCGAAAGGATGTTTAACCTGGTTAAGAGGGCGTCAAGCCTGCCGCCATCCAGGCGGAGGGTGTCACCGCCCGATAAAACCACTATCCTTACCGTTTAAGAAAATAATATTACGTGCGATCTATCAAAACCGGAATCACCGGGATGCGCTTCGCCTGTTCGCTTACCCTTTCCCGAATATGAAGTAACCGGGCTAGAACGATGGTGTAAGGTCCTTTCAAAGCCATTTACGCCAATTGATTGAACTTTGCACACATCATAATCAATTTATTATTCTAGTCAGTTAAGATGTTGCGATTTCCAGATCTTTCCCTTTTCTTGACAACCCTTACGCACCAGCCTATGACGTTCTCAGGATTACGATCCCAACTGAGTAATGCCGACGGTGACCATCCTTTAGCCATTACGCTGTTTATCGTCATCGGCGTGGTTCCCTTTCCTATGATACAACCCGTTGAAATATTGCATTTGGTGATACAAAGGCCAGTTCACTTCGCAACGCTATGCCCTGGTTGAAGGTGCCGGAACTCTTCCTTTTCTTTCAGGCCTCCCGCTGAACCACCTGAACGAGAGGTAGGCGACGGCGATTCCCACCGTCAGCGGGATGATCACGGCGAGCAGCGGCGGCAGCGGGGGAGGTGCGTTTGAAAGGCCCGTGCCGCTGCCAAGTATGTAGTTCAGGGTGCTGGCGCTCGTAAAGCCGGTTCCTGAAACCGTCGTCCCTTTCGTGGTCGGTGCAGTAGCTATGGGCCGAACAAGGGAGTAGTACAGGGCCGCGATGCCCCTGTTGAGCGCCAGGAAGGAGGCTGCGCCGATCACCGCCGAATAGAACAGCTTCTTCACGATGGACCCGAACGCGGTCCTGACCCTTTCCTCACCCTCCTTCCTTAATCCTTCAAGCGACGGGGCTATGATCACCGCGGCCCTGCTGGGCACATAGTGCACCACCCTCTTCCCCTTCTGGCTTATCCAGCTCCCATCCCCCCTCTCCTCTATGAGGTTGGCCATCAGGAGCTTCTCCAGGTGGTAGGTGACCAGCTGCATGGATATATCGAGCTCCCTTGCTATGTCAGAAACCGTCTCCGCTCCTTCGTAGATGGCCTTATACACCGATCTACCCGTGTCGTTGTCGATCTCCGCCGCCATCAGCTTGAGTTCCTCAACATCTCCAGGCCTGTCCAGGGTCAGGACCCTGATCAGGTCATCCGGCGTAGCCTTCCTGATGGACATGATGATTGGTATGGACGACCGGCCTGGATATAACCATAGCTCAAACCGGGATTTTACCTATCAAAAGCTCACCGCCTTCATCCTTCCAGGAGATCATAGGTAAAATGGCCGTTTCAGCTAAACCTAAATAGCGTGCTGCCAGCATATAGACGACCTGAAATGACAGTGCATAAGGTAAACGCCATCCTGATAATTGCCCTGGTTGCCATGTTAGGGTTCATTTCATACATAGGCATTACCGTGTATCAGCAGCATGAGACGGGACCGGCGGTCGTGCCACCTGGGTCGTTGGGGCCGCGCATGACGGTCATATACCTGTTGCCATACAATTACTCCACCGGCACGCTCAATAATTCATACGCCACCGATCTTCTATATTATAGCCATAACGTCCTTTCGGTCTGGCCCAACGCTTTAGCAAATGATACAGTTCAGGTTAATCTAAATCTGGGCGTAAGTAATGGGATGTTTCCAGTGCTCCAGCTTACCGATTTAAACATAACCAGCTATACGGTATATCTGGAAATAGCAAATGTGAATCAGAAGGCCCAGGGCACGACAGGAGGAGTCCTTTATACTGTCAGCTTTAACCCCGTCCTTCCCATTTATACCAGCTCCGGCACGCTATCCAGCATACCACCCTCTAGCTAAGCAAATGTAACAATAACAGAAAATTATAGCTGTGGAGCTCTAACCGTAATCGAACACAACGCCAGGGCCTTAACTACTATGCCAATGCTTGGCGGACTAAAGTCGTTGGGTTCTGAGGTCTATTGATTCTATAGTTGCCTCTCTGGGGGTATCAGTGCTCCCCTCCATCGCATCCCTGTCTGCGATGGACTGAACTATGCCATGTCTCAATGCGATATTGAATCCCGCATCTGCATCGGCATGCTCAACGTGGCCACACTACTGGCACACGAATTCAGCGAATGGGTCCGATTCCATTTCCCGGAAGGCGCTCAGGACGCGTTCTCTGTCCACCGCCGGAAGGGCGGCGATCTCCCTCACCGCTGCCCTATGCAGTAATATCCGTAACGTCCTTCAACTCCACGAACTGAGAACGGTCGCCCGAGGTATATTCCTTCATCCGCCTCTGGATCTCCCTCCTCTCTTTGCTGGATATGGCTTCACCCCCGTCGAACAGCATCAGGTTCATTCCCTTTAGTACAAGTTCCACCCTGTGCTCCAGAGCTTCCAGCTTTGCTTCGCTCATACAGATGAAGATAGTATCAATGCCTTTCATTTAAGCTTGGCCTTTTAAATCAGCTTCGCATGCCTTTCCATGAAGTGGACAACGGCCACCTTCTCCCTAACCTACGCTCTCCTGAGCCTAGCGTACATGACCGAATTTGCGCCATATCAGACAAACAGAGACGTAATCTTCATCACCTCCCCCTTTAACATACTTGAAGTAACGGGGAGCGCTTCGCCCGTTCTCAGTTTTTTGGCGAATTTCGTGCTCGTGGCGATGGCGATCCTGATGGCCGAGCTGTATTCTGATTTTTCGGTGATGCCCCTTTCAGCAGGCGCCGCCTTCGCCATGGCGGTGGCGGCATCGTACATCATATCGGCCTGCAGCTGGCTTCTCAAGGGGACCCCCTCCGCCGGAACTTCGATAATCGGCTTCTCCATGTTTCTGTACCTTGCGGCTTCGGGGGCCCTCGATATGAAGAAGATGCCGGCCTGGGCTTCGGCGCTGGTGCCGTCCCTTGCCGCTGCGCCGCTGTACATCCTGCACAACGACTCATGGCCGTTGCATGTGTCGGGCGCGCTCGTGTTCGGCGGCCTGTGCATGCTCTATCTGTCGCTCAGGCGGCCTCAGGCGGCCTCAGGCGGCCTTTTAAGCCGCCGACGCATGATCCAGCATGAAGATACCCACCGCAAAGCTCCCCTTTGCGACAAAAAAGCCCAGGTCGCGGCCGTTCACCTTCCGAACCCGGCCCTTGACCGCCGTCATCCTCGGGACCATAATCGATGAATATGATGTGGGGATGGCACACGTAATCGTTTCAGACAGTGGCGAGAAGCACACGTATTCCGTGCAGGAGCCGCCCCTGTCCGAGACCGAACAGGACCTCTATTCGTTGCTCATGGAATCCCTTTACTATTCACTGAAGCCAATCGAGACCGAGGACCCGACCGCCTACGTGGACCAGTTCATCTGGCAGGCCGCTGAGGACCTGGGCGCCGTGGAAGAGGTCAAGAGATCCTATAACTCCCTGAAATATTACATAATGAGGGATTCGGTCGGCTACGGGGTCGTTGATGTCCTTGTGAGGGATGACGACATTGAGGAGATCTCCTGTGAGGGGTTCGGCGTGCCTTTAGCCGTAGTGCACCGTCGTTACCCGCAGTTCGACTGGCTGGATACGAACATCGTGTTTGATGATGAAGAGACGCTCAAGAAGTACGTCCAGAGGCTCGTCCAGAAGACAGGAAAAGCCATCACCACATCGGTGCCGTTCGTGGACGCCGTCACGAGGGAGAACCATAGGCTGGCCGCCACCCTTTCAAACGAAATATCGCTGCCGGGCTCCACCTTTGACATTAGGAAGTTCCCGAAGGAGCCGCTGTCCATCGGCCACCTGCTGGCAGCGAGGACGATTTCGGCCCTGCTGGCCGCATACTACTGGATGATAATGGAGGAAAAGGGTTTTGTCTTGGTAATCGGCCCAACCGCGAGCGGCAAGACGACCACCATGAACGCCCTGATCACGCTGATAAACCCCGGGCTGAAGATAGCGACCGTGGAGGAAACCCCTGAACTCCTGATCCCGCAGGAGCACTGGGAGCGGCTCCACTCCCGCACATCGTATTCAGCAACGGCCGACAACCGGTACGACGTCGACCTTTTCGACCTTGCGAAGCTTACCCTCAGGCTGAGGCCGGATTACATAGTCGTGGGGGAGGCCAGGGGGGAGGAGATATCGACGCTGTTCCAGGCCGCTTCGACCGGGCACGGCGCGCTGAGCTCGTTCCACGCGGACTCGCCGGAGGCGGCGCTTGTAAGGATGGCCGCACCGCCCCTGAACGTCGGTACCGCTTCGCTGATGCTGATGTGGTCTCTGCTCATGATGAACAGGATCAGGATGAATGACGGTAGTGTCGTGAGGCGGGCGCTCGTATCAAAGGAGGTGGGGATGAAGGGTGAGCTCATCGATATGTTCAGGTGGAGCCCGAAGGAGGACACCATCCTCCCAGCCGACCCTCTGGAGATCGCGCAGAAGAGCTACCGCCTTCAGGCCGTGGCGGCCCTGAAGGGGTGGAGCGTTGATGCGCTTGCCGCTGAACTGGCTGGCCGCGCGAAGTACCTGAGCAACATCGTCAGGTCGGGTGCGTACAAATATGCAGACGTATCAGCGGCAATACATAGGTTCTACAGGGAGAAGTACGGCGGCCACACCACCAAAATAAGCGACTAGGACAGGACGGCGGCCGCCAGCAACAGCACCCCCGCCATGATCGCAAGCCCGTTCGCGAGGCCGTTGTCATACCTGAAGTGCGCCAGCTGGTGCGGACCCCATAACTTTAGACACACTTAGGAAGAAATATTTACTGGAGGAGGTGGAGAAATAGGTTATGGCGGGCAGGAACTGGACCCCTGAGGAGAAGATCCGCATAGTGCTGGAGCTGATGAATACCAGTACAACACTGGCGGATCTCAGCAGGAAATATTCGGTCAACCCTAACCTGATATACAAGTGGAAGGAGAAGTTCATCGATGGTGGCAAGCTGGCCCTATCCGGAGGGATCAGGGACCCGGCAAGGGAAAAGGACGCCGAAATAGAAACGATGAAGAAGCTGATAGGAGAGCTGACCATAGCCAACGACGCCATGAAGAAGGTATTGACAGGTGAGGGAAAAAAATGAGCATAAAGATCATGATAGACAACGGCCTCAGCGCCAGGAAGGCCATGCACCTAGCGGGCACTTCCCAGGGGTCTTACTACTACAGGAAGAGGAAAAATGAAAGGAATATGAAGGATAAGGAGCTTCTACCCAAGGTGCAGGAGCTATCGTTAAGGAAGCCCATGTACGGCACCAGGATGATGGCAGCATATGCATCCAGGGAGCTGAACAGGCCCGTTAACAGGAAGGCCGTCAAGCACGCCTTCCGCCTGCTGGGCTGGAACAGGCCCCAACTGAAGAAGAGGGATCTGATCAAGGCCAGTGATAAGGCGCCAAAGCCAAGCGGGATAAACCAGCTGTGGGAAGCCGACATGACCTACATATGGTGCGGTGCAGATGGGTGGTGTTATCTGTTCAACGTCATAGATGTCTATTCAAGGGAATGGATATCCTATGTATGTGTTTGAACCGACCGCGGTAAAGGAAAACGCAATAGGGGCCATGGCAGAAGCCCTTCGGAAGCATCCGGAGGCAAGGGATGAAGTTATATTAAGGGTCGACAACGGTCCTCAGTACGCAAGCAACATGTTCAGGAGGTCTGCCAAGGCGCTGGGGGTAACGCTGGAGTTCATAGCCTACAGGACGCCCGAACAGAACGGCAGCATAGAATCGTTCCACGGCAGGTTCAAGAGGGAATATGTATGGCCTCAGGACTTCAACACGTTTCAGGAAGCGAACACGGCGATAGCCGATGCGTTCATAGATTACAACGGGAGGAGGCCACACTCCTCCCTTGGATACATCCCCCCTTACGAATTCATGATGAGGTCGATTAAAAAATGATAAATAAGCCGGAAAACATCTCCCGGAACAGGCCAAAAATGTGTCTAAAAACAGGGGTCCACATCAA
>JAJZYL010000042.1 GCA_021798095.1 archaeon
TAGCGAATAAGCTTGCTGCCCCCCGATATTTATCGGGGGTTGTTTTTGACATCCATTAGTGAGAGATGTGCTATGGAATTGGGAACACAAGAAGGAATGGACTACAAGCATAAGTATAACTTATTAAACTGATGGCGAATATTGAATGGGTATTTGATGTGTTCAAAAGTACGTTCACCACTTATAGGCCATGCATGATATGCGGTTATACCCTGAAGGGAATTTCCCTTAACTTTTCAATCTTGGTATGTGTGATATGCTGGTGGATAAGAATTGCTTTTCAAATACTACCATTAGCGCCCCTAAGCTGAATAAAAAACTGGGAGATCACTTAAGAAATCCCAAAACTAGCCTGATAGCCTAGAAGCAGTTATACCCATCTTCAACGTTTAAAAGACCAAGCACAGTTAGACCTATCAAATTTTCGCAATCTGTTTTATATGAGATTTAATATTAGCCCTTCAAAAAAAGGGTAAAAAAAAGTAAAATTTGTTGATTGATGTGTTTTATTAAGTCGGTAATACTTCGCCCGAGGCCGCAGTTAAGCTTACTCCCTTTCCTGTTTCATTTCCCCTGTACCACCATACTATTGCACCAACCAGTCCTAGCGTCCAGATCAATGCATTAAAGAGTGTGTATTGTGACAGTGAAAGACCAGCCGTATAATATATGGCTATGGTATCGATTACGCCTATTGAAAGAACTCGTGGAATGGCTGTATATAAGCCGCGATGCTTTGTTGGCCAGACTTCGCCTTTGAGGGCATCTTCGCCTATGTAATTGATACCTACAAAGACGTTCAATGCTACTAAAAGGAACCAGAAGAATATGACGCTTGTCCTCCACTCTGGAACTAATGCGTAGATGATGTATGTTACTACCGCGGTGCCTATTGAAGAATACAGCAGTACCTTTATTCTACTCCATGTAAATCCCATGGTACCAAGAATTGTGCCCATTGCAAATCCAACTACATTAGCCACTAGCACTATGTAGGCATAAAGGCTTGGGAAATAGTACGGACCCAACACATAGGTCATTAGGCCAAAGCCTACAGCGTTAGCCGTTGCTATGGCGGTTGTTACGAATAACCTCAGTGCGACGGATGGCTTTCTGGTCATGCTGCTACCTATGTTGACTGTTGATGAAGCTGGCGGATCTGACTCGCTGATCGATGAAGACGCGTTCGAAGTATAATATTTAGAGTAGACCTTCGCTGCATCCTCCTTCCTTCCTTTAAACTCCAGCCACCTAACTGATTCAGGCATCTTGATCCTACTGTATATTAACACAATCAATATGGGCACAAATGTGAAACCAATCATTTCCCTTTGAAAAATCCTACTGCCATAATAAGAGGCTGATGCTGCTATCGCAACTATTGCTAATAATACCCCTCCGACGTTTATGAAGTTTATTTCCCAATACATTGTCTTGGTCCTGTACTTACTTGGCATCAATTCATGATTGGCCGCCATAATGGTGTTCATCTCTCCACCTGCAGCAAAAAGCAACATCGCCATGAAAGGAAGTACAAGATAATATGTGTAAGCAAAGAAAATACCTATAGCGCCTATCGCGTATAGAGTCATTGTTATGTAGAATGTGGTTTTCCTGCCAAGCCTGTCTGATATGGGCCCTGCAAAAAGTATCCCAACAGCTAACCAGATAGGTGCCCATGCCAGTATAGTGCTCTTGAGGAATGTATTTGTTATTGGATACCATCCTGTAGCGAAAGTGGCTAGCCCATAGATATAAGCCTCCAGTAACATGCCGAAACTGAATGCAATGAACGTCCAAGTATGCGCTGATGTCCACTTACTTTCTTCAACTGACTTTGAAGACATTGCCGGGATTATAGATAACATATATATTAACTTTTTGGATACGCTTTAATAAATATTTTATATAAACTTACTAAATACGGTTATTATATAAATAATCCTTCAATATTGATAAAATATTCTTCTGCGCCCCAATATTTGATGAATGGGGCGGATTATCGACCGGGCGAAGCCGCGCACCCCTACAGGTGGTATAAAAATCATGTTGGATTGAGATGATATTGGTATCGGGAAATTCATGGATCCGATCGGCGATGACGGTAGGCACGAAAGGCTTAATTACGTTATAAATTAGTCATGTTAATATAAAATATCTTTCCTAGGTACTTGATTCGGGCATTAATATGAGCAGTGTATCTAGGAATCTCTTATTTCTCTTCATTTCTAGGGGCACTAGGAGCTTTGCTGCTGGATTCCTAGCTGTAATAATAGGGCTATACTTTCTTTATTCTCTTCATATTTCCACCCTTCTTATCGGAGTACTTTTTGCCGCCGGAGCCCTTGCAACTCCGGTAATTTCTCTTATCGTAGGCAGATATGGTGACATCTATGGCAGGAAGAAGGTACTAATGATAGACATGCTCACAATGCCTGCCGCAATTATAATCATCCTCCTGACCAAGAATTACCTGTTGTTAATGGTCGCTACTTCACTGGGTGGGTTCGGAATAGCGGGAGGGTTAGTTGGTGGCGGCGTCGGAGCATCTGTTGGCCCCGTGGTAAGTGCAATGTTAGCTGAAAATACAACCATGAAGAATAGGACCTTTCTGTTTTCAGTGAACAACCAGATTTCTACATTTGCCGGCGCCGCGGGCGCTTTAATAGTAGCATTCCTCAGTTATAGACAACTCTTCTTGCTAGGCCTTGTTTTCTCCTTTATCGCTTTTATATCCATCCTTCCGATTAAGGAAAGTTATAAACCGGAACCTCAGAAGAGCGGTTCCAGTTCTAATATATCTGAATCCGATCGGAAGATCATAAAAATATTCGCCTATACTGGCATATTCAATGGCCTCGGTCAAGGGTTCATAACACCATTTTTGCCTATAATATTCAGTGAATTCTTTCATCTAACCAATGCTAAAATAGGGATTCTAGTTACCGTGGGTGGTTTGATCAGTGGACTAGCTTTTATGTTTACCCCATATTTTACAAATAGGGTTGGATTCCTTAAATTTATAACAATCACAAGGATCATTTCTGCGACGCTTGTTATAGCCTTGCCCTTTTCATTTAGCGCTATTATGGCAGAACTCCTTTATATCTTATTTACCCCTTTAAGGGCAATCTCCCTTCCTGCACAGTCATCGCTCCAAATGACGTTGCTAAGCGTTAAGAGTAGGTCGACCGGCAGCGGAATCAACCAGGCGGCACGGCTCTTCCCATCAGCCTTGGCTACAATCATTGGAGGGGCCATGCTTGTTGGCCTTCCCCTCGCTACACCATTTGTGATCGCTTCTGGCTTTACCTACGCGAACGTTTATCTATATCTCAGGTTCTTCAGAGGAGTCAAGTTAGCCAATAAGCCAGAGAGAGAAATAGGAGGTTAGCGCAATGGCCATGAATCTTATACCAAATTTAAAAAACATTAAAGCCATTTTATAATGAACATCTAGCATTTCACTTAATGATAAAGCCTTACCAGCCTGACTGATGAGCGCCAATAACTAGCCAATGAATGGAACGGTATCGAGCTAAGGCCATATGTTAAGTATGTCATGTTATTTAGTAATGGGCCCGGGCCGTTTAGATATAAATAAATATATGAATCCGAAACTTTTTATCTGTTATCCAATACCCTTCTATATAGATATGTGCCAGTTTATATAACATAAAGCTCTCAAATTTAGCGGAAATAGAGCCCCCGATGATCATCATTATGCAAGGAGAATCGTTGAGATGGTTTTTATCTTTCATGACACATAGAAGGGGGGCATTGGGATATTAACCCATGGAAAAGCGTGGGTACATCATTTTTCTGTCATTAAGACGTCAAACCTTCTAACGGTAGAGAAAGCGGCGGCAACCCTGAAGGTGCCGGAGACGGCGTGATACTCTTCACGATGACCGCGAAGGATTACAGGGGCATCTACGATATGAGTTTGCCGAGGAGGAGACCGTAGACCTGGCGAAGGTTATGGCCCGAAAAGCAAAAATAATGAGTTGATCAGCAATGGGCCATGGCAAAGTGCCTTTTATGTCATAAAGAACTTGGTTACGAACCCTTTACCAGGGATAAAGCGATGGGCGACATCCTCCTACCGGTATGCGATCCGTGCTTTGAAGCAGACCTAAAAAGGGCCAATGAAGCGATGGCCACTGCTGCCAGCGAGTGGATAGATGAAGTAATTGAAGCATTAAAGGACTACTCAGAGGACCCGGAAGCGCGCGAGGCCCTGAAGGATATCAAAACTGATACAAAGAAGAAAATCGATGACGTTAAGAGAGAAATCGAAGAGCTAGCAAGCGATAAATAGGATTATCCTCATATTGCCGTTATAGGTTGGCTGGGAAAGCGATACGGTGGCTTCGGCGCTTCGCGGGTTGGGATCTGATCTATGATGCCATCGCGGAATGAGAACTAACGACATCTTGCCTACATCCGCCTCTCTGATGGGTCGGAAACCGCGGAGCGGATCCGCGAAGGGAACTTCCGGCGTCAGGTAACTAGAGCCATCAGGGTAGCCGATTTTATCCCCGAACGGATATACAATACTTGTCAAAATGTCAATTTTATCTATAGGACGATCAGGTCCGTGATCCTCCTCCCAGATTTCCTGTAGCGCTTCCTCTCCGTGTTTGGTTTGGCGTCCATCTATGCTCCTTGCGACTACGGCGGTCACCGTCGCCTTGAAGACAAGGAGCTCCTCTCTCATCTTTGCGAACTCATCGCGCAGCTACATGGATGGTTTTTGGAGTATTTAGTCGGGGGTTTCCCCTGTAAGGTGACAGTAGAGGCCGAAGGTACGAAGGTGCACATCAGCGGTGATCTTGGACCCCGCCGCGACGTTATCGTACCACACCCTGACCTTCTCGTCGTTTAGGAGTTCAGCATACTTAGTTGCCATGGAGCACAGATAGGTCTAGTCCTCTATTAGGTTATCGTATTCATATAATTAAATAGATGGGCCGGGCCGGATTCGCCGAAAAATTTAGGCGCTTCTGCTACCATGCACACCACCATCCCAAGCCTAGAACGTGCTGACACGCCCCTTTTGTGTCCAGTTACATCATTCTTTTATCAAAGGTGCTCCGAATACGCCCAGCGCATAGGCTCGTTAGGCTCGACTGAACTACCACACCTTCGGCAGCCTCGTGTTCAGATGGCCGCCTTTCATAGTAACTGAACCATCGGAAATATGAAGTTGTCGAGTTACCTGCTCACCCTGTCAATCATGAACACCCATCCGAAGTCTTTGCTTTGAATGGTCCAGAACTGTATAAGCACTTAAGCCCTCGCCCAGAGGGTCCTGAAGCCCGGCGGCTGGCTGATAGCCTACGCCGGCCAATCACATCTGGATGAAGAGATGGCCGGCCTTGGAAGGTGGCTGTCGTACTATTGGACCGTGTCGTTGCAGCTGAGGCAGGGGCAACAGGTCTACAAACTTCGTGTTATGTGGAAGCCCATCCGTGTATTCTTCAAACCACCGAAGCCCAGGCATGGGTTCATTCGTGATACGATCATGGGCGGGGGCGAGGACAAGAGGTTTCACAGGTGGGGACAGAGCGCTTCCGAGCTGAGGCCGCTGATCGAAGCGTTATCGAAGGAAGGTGACACCGTGCTTGACCCCATGGCAGGGGGTGGGACAACGGTTCAAGCCTGCCTCGAAAGCGGGCGGAACGCGATAGCATATGAAATCAACCTGAAAACCTTCAAAACCTTGGAAAAAAGGTTCGCGCGGCCTATCCTTAGACAAAGGAAGCTTGCCTGTTGTTGTGTTGTTTCCAGTCGGTGCTCTATTTTACCTTGAAAAGGTCGGGTGATATGCCGAATCAACTGCTCCTTCCCCCACTAACTCCCCTACTTTCTTCATGTATAAGGTTTAGCAAGTTCTCCCCGCGGTCCGTAAGCATGTACACCCTGATACTGTCACCATGTACAGCAAGTTGCCGAATGAGGCCATGCTTCATAAGGATGGTGATCTGATAGTCGATGGTCTTCCACTGTAACCCGGCTTCCTTTGCAAGCTCCGACCTGTCTCTGGCCATCTTCAGATCTTCGAGCAACTTGACTCTCGTTGGTCCTCCCTTTGCATCCTCAAAGAGAGCGAATACATCTTCGTCAAAGCCTAGCAAGGCCCACCTTGATTTTTCACGTCGCTTCACTACCGAAACTCCGGCGAGTCCCAACCAGCCGCCAGAAATAAACTGAATATAATCTGCAGAACGAGCGGGCTGAGTGGAAAAGAACGGATTAGTAGTTAGTGATGAGCTGATCATTAGGGTAAATTGATGTGTCACAGTTGAAGCTGTGAACGGCCAGGGCGTAATCGTGAAGGGCCTTATCAGCGACCTATCGAATAGCATTAATACAACAAAGGCAATGCTGAACGCAGCGAATATGAGGATAAGGATGGAAGCCCGGAAAACTTCCTGTTCATGTGCTATAGTGATGCGCATCATGTATTAATACTTTTGCTAACTTATAAGTTTTATTCTCACTTCTGGGAAGAACTCGTATAAACGAGGCTGGCATAACTTTTAATGATGATTTACATCGATTTGATCCGTGAAGATCATAAAGAAAAATGGCATATTACAAAAGGTATCAAAATAGCTTCTGATTACAGTTTCTGTAGTGGTGATGAAGTATCTTGATCCAGCGCATTTTTGCCGTCGTGTTATTAGTCCTGATGGTGGCGCTTCCAGTATCTTCGGCCACATCAATGGCGATAGCCCAATCCTCACTTGCATCATCCACTTCAGGAGTAACAGCTAGTCAACTGCAGGAGGCTTGGGAGCTGTATCATGAAAATCTGAGCACGGTCGGGCCCGTGCCAGCTGGGGCCCTGCCGGTGCTGATGAACTACAACGAGACGGCGCAGTCCATGCAAGTTCCGACTAATCAATCAGCGAGTATAAGCCCAGACATCGTCGACCCGGTGTTAAGCACATATTATATAGCCGCATACGGTTATAGCGGCTCAACTTGGCATGACGCCCACGCCGAGACAACGACAATCACCTTTTCTGGTTCTCCTTCAGCGTTGGAGTCAAATACAGTAAGTGGGGGGCTGAACGTCCATGTGCCGGATACAACATATGCCGTTGATTACCTGCTCATGTTCTCCGTTTACTACACGTCGAATGGAGAAGCCAATGTCGCATACGCAGTATATTCGGCGTGTGCCGGATCTTCTTATGGTAGCTGTGGGCCACAGTATCCCAACAACCCTGTGGCTGACTACCTTATTACAAGTGGCTCGGTTGCTGACGTGGGGAAAGCTGGTGACCATATAAACCTCGTTATGTATTGGGACACCAATAATGGCTTATATGGTTATGTGTTTGATTACGCGGATTTGAACGTTAGCACCACTGACTGGACGGTGTTATACCTGAATCCAACAGGCAACTACACGACTATGCAGAGCGAAAGTTTGGGATGGGGAACAGTGTCTGCTATTGGGAATTCCCCTTATAATGCCTATTTCTATCAAATCGGGTTTTCCCTTTCAGGTATACCTCAGAACTCTAACTGGGAAGTCAAAGCGTTAGGTTCTACATACCAACAGTCAAATACTACCACTGTCACATATGCTGACCACGCTACAACGTTGACGTGGGTATCATCTCCGTCCTATTTCTATTTTTCCTACTGGAAAGAGATCTGGGTAGTATCCGGTACACCAGCTCAACCATACGGCATATACATCGGAGGGAGTGGAAGCTCTTCTTCCAACCAAGTATATATAGGATACAATGGAGGTGCTCAACAGGGCGATGTCAGTCTCTGGTAACAACGTCTTGAAAGGCGACTTCCCCCACGGGAAGCGCCTATTTTTTCATTTGATAAAATCGATATGGTTGGCCTTTAATGTGGTATTTGTCCTCACACCTATGATAACGATATTGACTTATTCTGCAGTCCTTGATACTACTAGCGGCCCGACACAGTTTGCAGTCATGGGTTTCCCAGTCAATTATATCTATCATTTTTATTACTCGTCTGGTAGTATCAACGGTAACATTTTTGTTTTATGGGCTCTGGTATTGGACTTGATATTTTGGGCGGCGCTGGGTTTTATTTTCTTCTTATACCATCATCCAGGGGGGTTCATAAATTTAGGTCTATTGATCGAGCCCTCCGCTATATTCCTAGCCGTATACACACTTGAGGTAATTATAACCTTACCACACCCTATAATTCGCCCGCCCTGGCTGGTCTTTTGGCCATAGGGAAGAATTGACCAGGATTGGTGGTAGTCATATGTCAAAGCACAGAACTGGCAAAGGCAACCACAGACTAGCCATCCTGGTGGCGATAGCGGCCATCATTTTGCTGTCGATAGGAGGGTATATTTCATACCAAACACCGAACGGTTCGACAGCCAAGCTCAACATGGAACTCCGTTCCCTTAGACCTTCCCCTTTGATGGGCGCAACCGCGAATCTTACGGCTGTAAACGGCACCCTGTGGTCGGTGGACGGCAAGCCTGTAGTATTCTTCGTGGGTGGGGAATTCTGCCCATTCTGTGCCGCCGAGAGCTGGCCAATGGCCGCCTTCATTTCTCATTACGGAAGCTTCACGAGGGTGGACTTCATAACGTCGAGCGAAGGGAGCATAAGCGCCATCTCCTTCTATGGTACAAGCTACACCAGCCCAAGTATCTATTTCGTCGGCCTCGAAATAGCCGGCCAGAACCGGCAACCGTTGCAGGGCATGACCCCTTATGAACAGTTGATATTCAACGAATACGATCCCCAGCACACGGTTCCCTTCCTGGACATCGCAAACCGGTACGTACTTATAGGCTCACAGGTGTCTCCCGGCATATTAAGCGGGATGTCGCAACAGCAGGTACTAGCGGCGTTGGGCACCAACTCCCAACTGAGCGGTTACATGGGAAACGCTGAATATTACATCGCCCAAGCCTATAACGAATCGCTGGCCGAATAGGCAGGACTTTCTTATAAGACTTATTACCAGTACAGTACATCCGCAAGTGGATTTTGCCGGGCCTAATTTGACGCAATTTCCGGTGCCGTTCGCTTCTCCGGGGATGTCGTTGTGGACATCATCCTGCCGTCTTCCCAGCCTCCTACGCCCGCTGACTGGGCAGTTCGGTGGTGCCGTCCATGGCCGTCGCTATCCACGCGCGGTGTTGAGCCCTCGCCGCCCGTTGGCCGGCTAAGGTGGGGGATCTCCGGGCCGCTCTATCCACACGGTAAAGAACTTCACCATGCGCGACAGCTTCATCAGCGGCTCCTTTGGCTCGATGCCAAGGCTGTGCGCCAGGATTGCGTTAACGAGGACCCACAGGTTATAGAGGAAGATGGAGAGCATCAGGTAGACGGTCCTGATCGTGTAATTCGTGCTGGCGGTCTTCGCCTGAACGTTGTCCTGGACTCAGAAGCCGGTTTCTATGCCCCAG
>JAJZYL010000043.1 GCA_021798095.1 archaeon
TCCACTGAACCGATGGCCATACTTATGGTGAACATGGCTGGCAGTGCCACGGGGATGGCCGATATCAACAGTATTAAAGCGAGCAAAAGCGCATTTACAAGGTTAAGGCCCTCCAACAGGGACACAGCTATATCCAGTGCAAGGAACGATCCAACGATCACCAGAAGCCATTTAACGATACCTGATATAACGGCCTCCATGTGAAGCTTATGACGCGCTATCTGTACCAGCTGTGCTGTCTTGCCGAAATAGGTCTTAACGCCCGTTGATGTCACCAGCGCAAGCGCTTCACCTTTGCGTACTATCGAACCAGAATAAAGCAGATCCCCACCCTTCCTGTTTACAGACAATGATTCTCCAGTAAGCGCTGACTGATCCACTTCCACTGTTCCATCGATTACCCTCATGTCGGCCGAAACAAAATCCCCTGCTCTTATCCGTGAGATATCGCCGGGCACTATTTCCCGGGCCGGTAACACCTGCCAGGCGCCGTCCCTCATTACCCTACATGATACCCTCAATTTCTGTTTTAGAGATTCGACAGCCGCGTTGGCCCTCTGTTCCTGGGAGAACCCGAGGATGCCGTTTATCAGGAGCAGCGCCGCCAGTATGTATAGATCCAGCATCAGCCCGAAAATGTAAGTAAGCACCATGGTCACCTCGAGCATCCACGGCGTCAAACCCCAGAATTTCCTAAGAAAGGCGATCGCAGGGTTTGACTTTTTTTCTGGTATTTCATTGTATCCATATTTAGAAAGGCGTGCCTTTACCTCTTCTGTGGATAAGCCATAATCCCTGTTGGAACCCATGTCCTTTAGCAGCTGTTCGATCGGAACTGCCGCGTTCACATCTGGCTTATCCACTTTCTCCAAAGGTATATCACTAATGAATGAGGGGCATAATTATGCTTTATAAATATGACGTGAAAGTATCTGTTAAATACATAGCTCAAGGACAGCTTTTTTTCATCCAATTAATCAGCCCGCTGATTATATGCTGATCTCTTCGAAGGTTTAACTATTACGAAAGTATGGGTCATTGCTATGTTATAATAGCATATTTAACAATAGGGGCCTGTTGAATGATGAGATAGTTATAAAAAATGAATTGGTTTGATATGTTGGCTAAAGGTCTGTGCTTATAGCGCTAGCTGGTGATGTTGATCGGCTCTGCCAAGAGCACTGGTGAAAGTATATAGCTACCATTTCCGGTCATTACTATATGTGGCCCAAAAACAACGGCCAAGCCGCTCGTCTGGCCTCCCCTTATTTCCAGCCCCTGCTTTATTATCGGTATCTCAAGCATGCTGCTCGGGAGCTTCACTGAAACGTTCAGCCCGCCGATGGTTATCTGGACCGCTGAAACGATCAATCTGATCATAGTATAGTTACCAGTCGGTATGGTAGCCGATGAAATGAATGAAAGGTTGCCGTTCAGCAATATCGTATCTGATTTATTCATAATGGTGATCCAGCCAGAGCTATTAGATGCTGAATGAATCATGATGGAACTCACTGTAAGGTAAAGTGGGTCCGGGTTTCCGGTGGTTGCATAAACCCTTATGGTTCCATTGGTTGAATAATAACCATAAGCCACCAACGAACCACCCGCCACCAACGCTACAATAACCGCTGCAAATACCGCTGTCTTATACATTTTGCCTCAGCCACAGTTAATTTCACATGCCTTATAAGGAACGTTATGAAATGGCACGGAACCAAGAACTGTCTATGGCTTAGCCTAAAGAAATACACCCATGGACACATATATCAAGATTTATGATATCATCTTACGTTCAAGCGCGTGAGCTCCCATGAAGGCTATTCCCCATGCGGGTTCATCATCCAGCATGGAACTTGTTTCCTGATTCAACGGCAAATTACTAACACCCGCTTGATACCACGCCAGAGGCGTTTCCACAGGCACAAATTCGGGCATGTCCATCTCTACCATAGTGTGTTGTAGGATCACCATTCCAGCCTTTAAGACCATTTATTTAGCGCATATACAAGAATAGTTATTTCTAAGTGATGGGCGTCGTATCAACTGCATGGATTAATGCACAATTTTACACTAACTTTAATCCAATATTCTTCCAAACCCTTAACATGATAAACGAGGTTAGGGGCCTGAGATGGAGTTGGATGGATGCAAATTCCTGTCAGTAATAAATCTGATATTATGGGTCCGTATCGTCGCGAGTTCTTCATAGCTTTAGCTCAGTCTGGGACGGTTTTACTTCATCCCCATTTAAGCTCCCCTGCCTTGTTAATAAATTTTTTCTGAGCGATCTTATGGATCCGGAAGTAAGGAGGGGTATAAGCCATGTGCCATTACAATTCGTAAGAGCTATAACAGCTAAAAATACGTCTACAGACGGCCCCCTGGTGAGGGCCTTTATGATGGTTACATCCTCGGCTATATCTATAACGTACATCTCCGTAGACGTAAGCAGTATTAACCCTCCCAGAGACTCCATTGCGGCCCTTAAGGACCTCTCAATATTGATTTTGTCACAACGTGGCGGTGTCAGGACCGCAAGATACCTTTTAGTTGGCTTCAAAATAATTTTCACCCCGTAAAATACCATCCAAGGCCGCCATAAATTTCCTATATCTTAGGCTATCAATGGTGCCCCTATGCAGTATCAGGAATTCCGTAAGAGAGTCCAGCACCTGCGGCGGCACTAGTTCATTCAAGGATTGTGCGCCCGATGCGAAGAGTACTGGTATATCCCTCCGGATCAGTTGATATGCTGCCCTTGTGAGTATAAACGGCGGGATTACGCCATTTCTAAGATCTCTCAAATCAAATACGGCGGCCTTAACTCTGTTGGGGTGGCCTTTTAGATGCTCCATAAAATCCTTATAACGAAAATCAACACCTATCCTGATTATCGGCGCATTCCACTCGTGGGAAGGATCATATTTATACCAGAAGATTTCCGGCTTCTCCACAGCTGGGGATGGTGGCCTCACTTGGTCATGCTCGACAAGAATTACATCGAACCCGAACCAGCGGGTTCTACGCATAGAGTCAGCGTCAAGCCGGCCTATATGGAGATCCACCTTCACGGTTGAGCAATACGTATCGGTTTATTTAATGGTTGCTGAGCGAGTTAGTTCTTCCCTATTTCATGCGTAAAGATACCATGATTATACCAACTACTACGAGGACCGTTCCAACTACCATGATAGGCGTAATCGTCTCCTGAAGAAAGAAGAACGAAAAAAGGCGATTTCAATGAGCATGATGTTCTGGATTACGGTCAGTTCAAAGGCTGCGATGGCCTTCAGCGCCCAGTTCCACATGAAGAAAGCTAAAGCGGTATTGACTACGGATAACCACACCACTATAAGGATTAGGTTGGGCGTCAGGGGCGCGTATTCCCCAGTTGCGGCCGAAAGGACTACCAAGCCGACGACGCCGGCCTCCATAGAGATGGTGGTGACCCTAAGGGAGCTTTGCCTGTTTGTTTTCTGGAGCTCCCTGATGGCTATTACGTAGACGGCCCAACCGATTCCTGACATTAAGACTATCACCAAGCCAAGCCACTGCCCCTGCCAAGATATCCGTGTGGAGAAGAAGGCGTAGGCCCCAATAAGTGACAGCACAAATCCACCCATCTGAAGCCCTGACGGCCTTTCGCTGAACATCAGTATTCCGATGAACAGGACGAACAGGGGGGTGAAGGTAAGGATAAAGCTGGTCGTGACGGCCGGGAGGTAGAAGAGGCCGACATATTCCAAGCCCTGGGCCACCGTGAAGCCAGATATACCAGCGACGATAAGCGTCGCCCAAGCGGTCCTCGGCTTCTGGGCTCCGTTCAGCGCCCCGCTATAACTCCTGCTGTGCCCTCGGCTGGAGGCGATGTCAATTACGGCTAGAATCGCGAAGCCGAGGGCATACCTCAGGGTAGCGAAATATAGTGGTGGCACCTCCTTCAGGCCCAATTTTATCAGCACAAAGGAGGAGGACCATAGCATCGTCACTATGATAGCTACGGTATATGGAATGGCCTTGTTCACAGTAATCCCTCGGTCACGATCAACCCATCACTTGCCTGTCCCCTGATGCTAAAGGCCGTTCCCGCCACCACGCACAGCGGAGCGAGAGCGTACATCTCCCTACCCCTTTGTCCCGCCGGAGTAGAGCCCCTTCAAAAGGTAGCTTTGGGCGATGACCGACAGGACTATCACAGGGACCGCAAGGATGATCCCCGAGGCGGCCAGCTGAACCCAGACGTTATTTGACACGGAACCACCGGTGCTGTCCGGATCAAATATGACGGCGAAGGTGGTTACTGTATTCGACCCGACCGGCGGAAAGTGGAAGTTCCAAGGAGTCTGCGACATGACCAGCGGGAACAGCAGGAGGTGCCAGGCAAATATAAATGCGACCATGGCAGCCGCTATGAGTCCCGGCCTAGCCAGCGGCATGACTATCTGGAAAAATGATCTCAATGGCGAGTAACCGTCGACCAGCGCCGCCTCTTCATAGCTCTTGGGCAGGGAGTTATAGAAGTTGGACATAGTCCAGATCACAAACGGCACGGTAAAGAGCGGTTCAGTAAGTATAAGGGCCCACCAAGTGTTGAGCAGGTGAAGCCTGCTGATAATATAGAAGGCCCCGAAGACGAAGGCGATGGAAGGTATAGAGAATACATATATTATGATGCCAAGGAGTGCCCGCCTTCCCTGCCGGGCAATGGTGTACGCGGCCGGGGCTGCAAGGGCTATGGTAAGCGCGGTGACCGCTATCGCTATGGCCGTGGTCGTTATGATCTCAGGGGTGGCCTGGGTTACAGTGGTCAGGAAGATGCTGGAGATTATCTTGGTGGGCAGCAGGATGGGTGGGATAACGTAGTCTAGGGCCTGAGGCCTGAAGGCAAGCAAGCCCATCCAGTAGATGGGGAAGAGGATGAATATGAAGACAAGCGCAGAGACCACATAGATCAGGTACTTGAACGGGCCGTTCGGAAGGTGTGGAAGATGCAGGCTCGGGAAGTGCACCGACGGCAAGTGAAACAGCCGTCCTGCGCCGCCATCCTTCCTACCGCCCCCTAGGGTCACCCTAACCAATAAGAGCCCGGGTATGCTCACGATCAGGGCGAGTATCATAGTCGTAGCCAGTCCCTGTGATACAAGCCCCTCGTAGAACATCTGGGCATAGGAGAAGGTGACCAGCGTAGCCATGGTAGTCGGCGGTACCCCGCCGGCACCGCCAAGGATGAACGGCAGGTCAAAGTCACCGAATGCAAGTATCATGGTCATGAGGAAGGCAGTTAGTATCGCCCCCTTCGCCAGAGGGAGCGCCTCGGATGAATAGTAATCCCACATCCCCATACCGTCGACCACCGAAGCCTCCTTCACCTGCTTAGGCACTGATGTAAGGCCGGCTAAGGTGATCAGAAACGCCAGGGGTAACGTGGCCCAGATGCCGGTTATGGTAAGAGAATAAAGGTCCATGCCGGAACCCAGCCAGTTTATAATCGGCAAACCAATCGCCTTCAGTATGGGGTCGATGGGGCCATAGCCGGGGTTGTAAAGGGTCGCAAAGATGAGCGCGCTGGCTGTAAAGGGGATCATATACGGGAGGTAACTTATCAGCGAAAGCGCGCGCTTAGCGTGGGTCCTGCTGTCTACGAGTATAGCAAGCACCGTCCCTATGACCACGGAGAATACAGCCGTGCCCACTGAAAAGACGAATGTGTTATAGAGTATTCTAGGAAAGTTGGTCAGCTGGAAGATCCTGACGTAAGAAGCGAAGTCACTGCTGGGCGCCGACAGGTAGATGGAGATGCCAAACGGCAGTAGTCCAAATATGATAAGATATACTACAGCTGGTATGTAAAAGATCCGTTTAGATAGGATCTCCCTGATGTTCGGCACGCTCAACTGTCCTCCCTTGCCAGGACGAGTGGGCTTTGCTGGACGTCAAATTTTACCTTCTGTCCTACCTTTAGTAAGCCGGCGTCGAATACTATCGACCTTATTTCTGTTTCGGCTACCTTCAGGTACACTATGGTTTCTCTACCGGCATATTCTAAGGACGTCACTGTGGCTTCGTTGTTCCCCCTGCCGATGGTCACGCCTTCCGGCCTTATTCCGACCCGGAAGGCGCCATCCGATACCCCCGGCAGTTTCATTGTGATAGGGGTTGAGTTACCTCCTTTCACCTGGACGCTGATCACGTTCAGTGGTGGACTTCCTATGAACATGGCGACGAATTCGTCGGACGGCGCCTCATATATTTCTCTAGGTGTGCCGACCTGATGAACTCTGCCGCCCCCCATTATAGCCACACGGTCGGAGATGGACAGGGCCTCAGACTGGTCGTGCGTCACGTATATGGTGGTTATGCCAAACTCCCTCTGGACCTCCTTGAGAAACTTCCTTGCAGAAAACCTTAACTGAGCATCCAAGTTCGAAAAGGGTTCGTCCAGAAGGAAGACATCAGGCTTCTTGATTAGGGCCCTGGCCAGGGCCACCCTCTGTTGTTGACCCCCCGATATCTGGGCCGGCTTGCGGGCGAGCGTCTCGCCAATGGACAGACGTTCAGCCATTTCCTCAGCTTCCTTCCTAGCAACGCTCCTCTTTACGTTCTTAACTATCAGTGGGGACATTATATTATCGATAACAGTTTTATTCGGATAAAGGGCATAATCTTGGAATACCATTCCAATGTTTCTCCTCGGCGGGCTGAGCCCATCGACGGCCTTCGAATTAATGTAAACGTGGCCTGAGTCCTGAATTTCAAGCCCGGCGATGATCCTCAGGAGGGTGGTTTTACCCGATCCAGAGGGCCCTACGAGGGAGAACAGCTCGCCTCGGCTGATCTCCAAGTTTAAATTGTCAAAGACGGTAAGCCTACCGAACTTCTTCGTGATGCCTTCAAGTTTAGTGCTTATCTCCGAACCCTCGGTAGAAGAATCAGAAAAAAAAGGGGTGGTGCGCATCAAGATTCAACCTACAGCTTGTTCCCAAGCGGAAGCAGCTGAATTGAGCGCTTGTTGTGCGGCAGTCGCACTGCCATTAGAGGATGTGAGATAGCTGTAAATGGGTCCATTGAACGCTGGTATCAGTGTAGATGAGGTTATTGGAAGGTTCGGGGGATTGGCCCAACCCTCAGACCCGCTATTGAACACCGCCTGTATTACGTTTCGCTGGTACTGTGGAATCGAGGTGTTTGAAGTCAACATTGCCGTCGCTGCTGCGGAGATCGGGAACTCTCCAGCGATGGTATATATTTGCGCATTAACCTTTGGAGAAATCAGGTAAGATATGAATGCCTCAGAATAGTTCTGGTTAGCGGAATATTTGTTGACGGCGTAGAAGTCCGTGCCGGTTTCAGCGTAGTTACCCGGCAGGCTGGCTACCCCTATGCTCGAAGAAACGTTCTGCGAAGTAAGGAGCGTCGTACCATCGGCTGTGAACATCAGCGCGCCCCAGGCTTCACCGGCCTGCAGCGGAGCAAACACGGTTCCATAGTTTATCGTGGTTCCTGCTGGCTGTGGGTCAAACTGCATAAGCTTATACATCATCATGAGCGCTTGCACGCCGGCGGTACTGTTGAACGATGGTGCGGGTATGCCATTGGATCCCGTATAACCGTTGAACATTATGTTGTAGTTGAGCAGCCCACCATTGGGATGCCCTCCGTTGATGGATGGATCGTTGGCATAGTAGTTCCCGAAGATAGCCGGAAAGGTATCGATGATGTCGTGTGACTGGGAACCGTCGACAATCAAGCCGTATGGCACGATGTGGTTCTGGGTTACCAAGAAGTTATCCGCATCCAGAACGTCCTGCCAGCTGGTCCAAGTGTTAGGGTTGAGACTGATGCCATACTTGGCTTCGAACTGGGAATTCAGCGTTGGATTATTCATTAAGGTGGTGTTGTAAAAGAAGGTGAAGGTTGACGTGTCATATGGTGTGCCTATGAGCTCCGTGGCTGTCCCGTTTTTGTAGTACCCTCCGAAGTTGAGCTGTGGCGCCGGAATATCGCTGGTGTTGAGGTTGACCAGTCCTGTCAGGTCGACCAAGTAGGGCGCGAATCCCAACGCGCTGGTGGATGTATATGTTATTATATTATAGGTGCCCGACTGCGCCTTCAGTGCCGTCAACTCGGTTGTACCATAGCTATCGAATCCCTGAGCTATGACATTGATTGTCACCCACGGGTAGAGTTTCTCAAATGAAGTAGCTGCGGCTTGAAGCCAAGCGTTTGACGGGTCGGTGAAGGTGATTACATTAAGGGTCACTGGTATGTGAGACGGAGCCGTTGGCTTGGAAGGCAGCGTCGAAATATAGTAATAATATATTCCTACGCCCGCTATAACTATTATTACGATGACCGTGATTGCTGCGATTGCTTTAGATATGCTAATTTTAGTTGTCATTCAAAAGGATATGTGCGAGCAACTAATTAAACTTTGCCTATTTTCACTATATAGAATGGAAACGGCATACAGCATCACCTTCAGCTATAGCTCCGCTTTTTGGAGCAGAAATCATCTCTATAGCTGACGCTGTATCCCATGGCCATCTTAAACGCCTAGAAGAATATCTACATCAGCCGCCTCCTCTCGTAATCCATGGCCAGCTTCCTTAGAATGCTCTAGCTGCTGTTGGCTATGGCGTTCCTCCTATTCCATATCTGTTCTGTAGAGGAGCCCTTGTTTCTGGTATATATGCAGTGTCAGCGTTGAATACGGCGGCCTTAACCCTGTTGGGGTGGCCTTTTAGATGCTCCATAAAATCCTTATAACGAAAATCAACACCTATCCTGATTATCGGCGCATTCCACTCGTGTGAAGGATCATATTTATACCAGAAGATTTCCGGCTTCAGGTTTATTTAATGGCTGCTGAATTTGGTTTACTCATCTAGAGCCAATCTCTTGCCCGTATCTACGGCATAGAACAATAGGCCTTCCGGATCGAGCTGAATCTTGATGGAAGATCCCATATCCAATTTTATCTCCCCCGGATATTGCAATATCAATTGTGTTTTTCCTACGTTTACCGTTACATATGTCACCGAACCCAGCGGCTCCACCACCGATACGGTGCTATCTATTCCTCCCTTTCCCCTTTCTACGACCCTGACATGCTCAGGCCTTATCCCCATGAATACTTCTAGCCCATCTGCATCAAGTTTGATATCCTTTAAGGTAACGCTGATATCTTCATTACTGAACGTCCATACATTTCCTGAAACAGCACTGCGAATCACACCGCGTACTAAGTTCATCGCCGGAGAGCCGACAAAGCTTGCAGTAAATACATCGTTGGGCCGCCGGTACAGGTCATAAGGATTATCCACCTGGGTTATTGCCCCTTTGTTCAGGACGGCTATCTTGGTTGCCATGGTTGACGCTTCTGCCTGATCGTGAGTCACAAAGATCGTTGTGATCCCCAGCTCCTTCT